>NZ_JAHPYX010000086.1:0-3681 GCF_019058535.1 Candidatus Borrarchaeum sp. | reverse complement strand
GGCGGTGGTGGTGGAGCAGGGTAATCGCTCTTCATTTTCTTTAGATTAATTAAACCTCCCTGTACCTCCTGAATTTTTAAAAGAGAGTTTGTTTTAGCTACAAAATCAGTTTGGTTATAATTTGCACTATTAAAAAAAAAGAGGATGTGAAAGAACTTAGAACCAAGCGTTTCTGACGGATGTTGCTTCAATATAAGCTATAGTAACAAGTTTGTGAACAGTTCCATGTACGATTACCGTGTCTCCAACTAATGGAAGGACACCTGACCAGTCAACGTAAATTGCATCTGTGCCATCGTCAATTGCGAAGCCATGGAAGCCAAAAAAGTCGATAGTACCAGTGACTTTCCCCTTAACGTAAACTGATTTTCCGTCCCAGCCAGTCGGATCTGCTTGAATTCTACTGATTTCAGTCGTGTAGAAGAGACCTCCGCCCCATATCGCGGCACCTACACCAGCAATAACGAGTATCAAGATGATAATAGGAATTGCTGATGCTCCTGCACGCGATCGTAGCATTTTCTTCATCCAAGTATCCTCCGTTCATATGTTTAACTAAGAAATACACGAACAAACACCTTAATAAATCATATCAAAAAATTAGATACATGGTGACGCAGAAGTGAGTAAATCAGGTGAATATATCACTCTTACGGAGTTTGGGTCTGGCTGTGGTTGGCATCCAAAACTATTAGGCGTAGCGAAGAACCAGATGGAAATTCTTGAAAAGATAACATCTAAAGATGCCAAGAAGATTGCAACTAAACTTGGAGCATCTTTTGAAGATTTTAAACTATACGACACAGAATGGACAATATCCTTTCAGCCTCTCCCGGAACTTAAGATCCTGTTTCTCTTAGTTTCAGATGAAGAATTTGGGAGCGAGTTCTACGTTTACTATAATAGAAATGCTGTAAAATTCCCTGTGGAAGATGTTCTTGTCTTCAGTTTGGCGTATATCACTTTATTCCCTCATGAAGCTGAATTCCTATGGACAAACAAACGTAGGCGATTAGGAACACAAATTATGGAAAAGCGTGATATAAATCAAATGCTTGCTGTATTAAAAAATATCACACCAGCGGTCGCAAAACAGGTCGCCAACAAGTTAGGTGGAGAATTTAACGAAATATCAGGCGGATGGAATTTAATATTTACACCAATTGCGACACTTCCCATTACTTATGAAGTGGGAAATAAAACTCGTATTTTGTTCGATGTGGATGTGGCGCAATGGATACCTGAAGTAGTGTATGCCTTTAAATGGCTATATTTAAACGCAGTGGTCAGAGAGGCAAGAATAATTAGTGGAGATAGTACGTTACCAGAAACATCATCCTGTAAGTTATGAGGTAGTACATTTGAGCGGTTCAGAATACATTGATCTAGGTGCGAAAGAATTTGGTGCGGGGAGCGGTTGGCAAAACAGGGTGCTCAGTTACGGTAAGAAACGCATGCATATTATTAAAAGAATCAATACCGACGAAATAAAAATCCTTGCGGCTAAACTTGGAGGTATGACTGAGAATTTTAGACCATATGAAAGCGTAAAATGGACAGTTTCTTTTAAACCTCTTCCAAACTTACAGATTTTGTGTCTATTCGTTGAAGATGAGGAATTTGGGAGGGATTTTTTTGTATATTTTAATCGCAGATCAGCGGAAATTTACCCAGCTGAGGAAATAATTGTACTGTCTACTGTTTTTATTTGCCTGTTGGCTCAAGAAGCAGAGTTCCTATGGACAAAAAAGCAGAAACATTTAGGAGCTCAGATTCTTGAAAATCAACCTGTAGATCAAAAGAAAATTCATGTTGTGCAACAAATCACGCCAGATGTCGCAGAAAAAGTCGCCAGTAACCTAGGTGGTGAATTTACCGAGCTATCAGAGGGATGGAGCATTACGTTTAAGCCCATACCTGAGTTTCCGGTCACTTACTCTGTGACTTCAAAAGATTTTCAAATGAGATTTGATTCCACAAAAGCGCAGTGGATGCCGGGAGTAGTCTACGCCTTTAAATGGCTGTACTTAAACGCAATAATTCGAGAAGCAAGAAAATTCTGTGAAGATTTGCCACAGATCTCGTTTTCTGGGCTTATTTAACGTTCTTCAGAGTTCTAGTATCATTTTTACGATTTTATGCCCCTTGTGGACGTATTCCGAATCGATATAAAAGTTTAGGTTTTTGTAAAATTGAATTGCTGCCTCATTATACCAGCGGGTAACAATTGAAATAGTACCACCATTATTGTGTTGTGCAAAGTCTATTGCTTTATTTATCAGAATTTTCCCAATACCTTGTCGTCTATATTCAGGAAGGACGGCAAATGGCCCCAGATACCAGAATTGAGGTTTAGTTTGAATAATACAAGAAAAACCGATAATATCATTCATTTTTTTGGCTACAAAGATCTCGCATACATTTGATGACTCAATTGCATGATGGATTGCCTGTTCGAATTGCTGTGCCTTAAGATGTAATTCGTTTTCTAGAAAATAGTCTTTAAAGGATTTGATAAAGACTTCAAGCAATTCGGCCAATTCTTTATCATATTGAAGAGTATTTATAACGACAAAACCGCTCATAGAATCCATCCAATCCAAATAGCTGCTTAGAATAAATTATGTAAAAATCATCAAGTTCCCTAAATACATTGTATCTTGAAAGAAATGAATTTTTTCATTATCAGCATGACATCTGATAACTTTTCGTTGGATAATTACCTGATACAAGTGGTTTTTTCTAATATGAAATGAACAGATAAAATTCGCTGACTTTAAATACGATTTCTAAATACGTGATTGGAAGATCTGTTAACGAAATAACTACAAGGAAACAACATTGTTTCGAATGCGGCTTTTGCCGTTTTACTTAGGTTTATGAATAATTATTGTAAAAAATGACACAGGAATGATACTGCTATTAGATCAACGGTATAAAGATGATTAAAGATGGACAAATTTGCGATGAGCTATTGTGAAAAATGTAAACGATTAGAAATGATCCCCTTCTCACAAGAGGACATAAACCACGCTTTAGAAAATGGAGGACTGTTTACAAAATCATTAGATCACGGTGACCATATGTTATCCCTAAAAATTGATTGCAATGGATCTGTACGCCGAGAAACTGTTTTTCAAAGATAGTATTTAAAATTGACTTACTGTGAGTCTCAGAGTGTAGACTGAGATAATGTGCGACACTTTTAGACATTCGCGTAAGAAATTATTTGAAAAAATCAAAACAAAGCTATGTAACTCTGTTTTTCTATCAAAATGAAATAAATTTGATAAATTTCCCCCTACGTATTGAAAGGTATCCGCTAGTTAGCTATAAATATATGCACAGAGATATTTAGCATAAACCTCTCAAGAAAAAACAGATGAAAATAAGAAAGAGAAGTTCCACATGCTGTAGGGGGCAATATATATGAAAAAAAATGCACTTTCTCTATTTTTGTTGATTTTTCTCTTGTCTTTAAGCGTACCAGCATTTGCAATCAATGATAGACTAATTGCCGATTCTAATAGCTATCAAATGGATACTTTTGTATTCTATTATTCAAGAAATCAACCCTATTTCTACTTTCGAAAGTACCCTGAAACTGAACTTAACTTTGAATACATACATTTTCAGAAGATCATTGAATACTTCGATGCTGATTATTCTGGAGATTACGAT
>NZ_JAHPYX010000085.1:0-28052 GCF_019058535.1 Candidatus Borrarchaeum sp. | reverse complement strand
GTTTTTCCTTGACCTGTGTCCCCTGTAATTACGATAATTTTGGATCTTTTTTGAGGATGAATTTTTATTTTTCTAATTGCATCAAAGATTGCATCTGTAATATGTTTGTTAATTGATTCAACATCAACTGGTATAGTCCATGGTTGCCTGACAACAAAATCTGAAAATGGATTGGGTTCTGTAAGAATAATTTTATTTATTTCCGCAATAGACACATTCATCTTCTCCATAAAACGTAATAAGCTAAACCTTTGGGCAATCTTATTCCTTTTTCGGGTTCCTTAACACTTAAAGTGTCCATAGCGAACTTCAAGTCTATAATTCCTTTATTTCCCATTTCTTTTATAAATTCATTAAACTTCTGTTGACCTATAGAGCTCCTTGAAATAACCTTTTCTCTCAAAAGTGGTATTTCAATTACTCCTCCAAGTGCTGGAAATTCTGAATCTAATTTTTTATATTCTTCTTTTATAATTCGCTCCAATTCTGAATCAGACATACTCGTGATTTTAGCAGTTGATTTCTTTGTTATTGATGATTTGAGAGTTGATATTTCGGAAACTAAATTAGCAGTCATTGAAGAAAATATTTTCATGAATTCTTTCAAAGAATTCTCAAGATTTGTGAAATTAGAAATAATTATCTTCGTTAGTTCTTCTGGTGATGTGGAACTTTTGTATTTTTGTTTTCCTTTTTCAGTTGTTCTAAATTGCGGACGTTTTTGTGTCTTTCCTGATTTTGTAAGAGGGTAATGCTCCTCTAAAAGTCCATGATTGATAAGTTTCTCGATATCAATTTTTCTACCTAGATCCGTCTTTGTTGCACCATCTACTTTGTCTGCAATCTTTAATGCATTTATTTCCTTTTCATTAACATCGATAGACTCCATAGAAATTCATCCTATTCAGTAATCACTTCATATGAATATATTTGGAGATCGGCTATAAATTTTTTCAATAATATAAAAACGAAAATATAACAATTTTTTCCGAATTTATTCACTACTGGATAATGAATAAAGTTCAAAAAGGTATAGAAATGTATTCTAATAAGATGAGTACAATGTTACCGAGTTATCAAGAGGTTCTTGGTGAACCGCGGCACCTAATTAATTTACGTTGGAAAAAAGTCATAAAAGAAAAAATGGATGAGTTAGGCACATATAGTATAGAGGAAAAAGAAAACAAGTTCATTCAACTTTTGATCACAGTTCTTGATTTATATTCGAAAGGTAGAATTCATCACGAAACGTTTTCTGAATTTATTGATAAACTAGAAGGTTTAATGCAGGACTCCGTAGACCTAGAAGAAATTCATTTTCCTATAGGCGAAAGGGAAGAAATATTACTTTTAGATTTTGACGAAATAAAAAGACAGGACTTATTGGAAATTGATCGCGTCTCTTTTTTACTCAAACTGTATATTAATAAGGATTTCTACGATCCAACGAGTTTCTGGGCAAAAGCAAGGCTTATTTTTGATCCAACAAAATTTTATCAATTTTGTACAGATCTCGTGAAGAATGAAGATTTACAGCGGTTTGCAAAATCTGTTCTCAGAAAATATCAATTAGATATTGAACTTAATACGCTTATTGATGATGTTAAACTATCAAAATATAATGCAATAACGTTCGAAGCATTTTATTTATATCTGTTGAACAAAAGTATCACTGAAAAAACATTAGACTTTTTTATCTCTAATGTGAAAGCAAGCGATCCATCTGGTATGGACAAAATTGAAAAAATCCTTAAAATATATGAAGATTCATTTGCAAACCTCTTGAAACTCTCCTATCTGCAGAATTATATCTCTTATCGGAAATGGGATAGATATGACATTGGCAAATCGAAAGTAACTTTCACTTTTTCACCAGAAGACGAGGTTCGGCTAAAAGCTACGCTTTATGTAGAACTCAAAGAAAAAACTTCAATGAAAGAATTTGATATTGAATGTTTTATAGACAGTGACCAATTTCTTTTATTTGTACTTGGTATAGAAAAAGCCCTTCAAATTGTTGAAAGTATTCACTTCGCTCTAATCAATCCAAAATACGACAGGGCATTTATTTTCTTAGACAAAAAAGAAAAAAAGATGCGTGTAAAGGCCCCATCCACCAAAATTAGGGGTAGTATACAGAAAGTCTTTTGCCAAACTTCAGGAATCGAGGCTAAACAAGAAATATTGATCGAAAAAGAACGAGAAGATGTATCTGAAGTTTTGGATAGGATAATGGAAGAAAGTAAGAAATTGCCCACAAAAGTTGTTGATTCCATAAAGGAGATAGAGTTACTTGACAACAATATAGAAGATCTAAAAATTATGCTATCTTCAGATGATGTCCTCGAAAGCTTACAAAGGTATCAGAAACAATATGATCACGATTTGCGGAAAGAAAAAAGTATTAATAAAATAGTTTTTGTTTCGGCTTTGTCCGGCAAACTTGTGACCGTAAACTTTGAGAAAGGTTATTGGCGTTATCCTCCTTATATTGATTTAGAAGAACAAAGAGCATATGATGAATTTCTTAAATCTCTGAGATGGGTCCAATTTGAATAAATACAGATTTTTAGAATTACTAGACTTTCTTGCTCCTTCTGGAAAGGTTACTCTTCGACAATTGAAGGCAAAGTTTAATTTGAAGAAGAAAGAAATTACAAGCCTCATCTCAAATAATCTCTTCAATTTGCATTCTAAGAAATATGAAAGATGTCGTGATGATGACTGTGGCAAAGCTCTCCCTATTTTCTCAGACAATGGAACGTTTTACATTTCTTGCGATGAACACGGACGTTTTGAGATAAATGAAGATGACCTTAAATTAATTTCGATTAACACAGACACTCTTTTTTCTATTTTAAAAGAGAAATTCAGCCACTTAATCGGGAAATATTTTATCACAAAAGAAGAAGAAAATGAAAAAGATTGGATTATTCAAAAACATTATTTTTCAAAACTGCCAGAAATTCCGCTTTCTCTTATTTTCTTCTTAATAAATCCGATAGATATACGTCCAATAATCAACTTTTTCTCAAGTGAAAAAACAATCCATTACCCATTTTTTATTCTTCCAAATCTTAGAAATAATAAGGTAATAGAAGATCTATTGGAATTAGGACAGGTTATCGATTACCAAACTATTTTTAATGAACCTGTTTTTCAAGAATTATCTCGGTTGCTTATAAGCAAAATTGATCTCTTTTATAAGATGGTAAAAGAGCACAAAATTCACCCACATTTGCTTGTTCACACTTTAGCAGGAACTTTTCTGATCCATAAATCAAAACGAGGGGGTTATAATTTCGAAGATGTTTGTTTTAAGATTTTACAAAAAATATTTCCCAAAACTACTAAAATAGGCGAAGGTACAAAGAGAAAGCCAGAATTTTTAACAGTTTTGAAAGATAACCCAATTCTAATCGATGCAAAATCGGGTAAGTCTTTAGATATAGCTGAAGAACGAAAATTACTTGAATATTGTCAGAACTTTAAAGATCAATATAATGCATGTAATCTTTTGATTATTGCTAACAAAGAATTGTTAGATAAGAAAATGAAAAAGCGTATGAACGATCTAAAACAAGTTGCTGATAGAGTTTCGGTTATCAGCGCGCCATCATTGGAACTTCTTTATGATATAATTCGTTTCTTCCACGAAATAAAGAAATCAAATCAAATAAAAATCAAAAATGTAGAAACAACCCTTTTCAAATATTTATTTGACCCAAATTTGAATTTTATTGATGAAGAGCGTACTATAAATCTCACTTCAATCCTTTTCTATGATATTAAAGATCCTGAGGAATTGGCAAAAAAATATGCTGTTCCTTTTGGAAAATATCTGGAATCTAAGTATAGCAAATAGTTGGTGTATGTTCTAAGAAATGCTATTTTTTCGATAACGAAAAGGAGAATTACCTACTCGGATTTTTTAGTTGTCATTTTCTTTGTTCGATTTTTTCCTTAAATGCAAGTAGGAAATTTTTCACATTCTTAAGTCTCTTAATATATATTTCTTGCTCCCTATCATCTGTTTTATGGACAACTGTGCCGATGCCGATAATGCGATCAAATTCTTTACTTTTTTCTTTATTTACCGCTTGAAGAAAATTCCTGATTTTCTGATATAATCGGTTTGCCTCCCCACTGCCTTCTTCAAGATGTAACTCACTTAACCTATCTGCTTCTGCGATGTACTTTTCTAATTCATCAATAACTTTATCTGGTTCAACCATAGTAACACCTCCATATCTTATTGAATGTGATTATTTCTTTTTCTTTTTTCTCCTAGTTTGTCGATCAGTGTTTTTATTTTCTTGAATTCCAGAAGTTGCATTAGATAATAGCAGATCTAACATTTCCCAATACTTTCATTTTTTAACATACTTGGCAATTTACTCCATTGAAATCCTTTTTTAGGAATTGTAGAACACTTTATTAAGTCTAAATTTCCAAATTTTTCCCAGGGATTACCTATCCATTTGAGCATATCTTTTACCTCACCGTTGAAGAAATCTTCTAATTTTTTGAGATATTGATATTCGAAATCATACTTCAATTGGGACTCTCTCCTCTCTTCGATATCAGAACTATTAGACAGATAACCAACATCCCAACATCTAGAATTTCCTTTGATCTAGTTAGATATAAAATTGCGATAGTCACTTTCAGATATCATCTCAAATAATCCTATTTTTTTATCGATGAACTCAAAAGATTGTGGAACAAAAATAAAATTTGAGGGGATTTTAGAACTCAATAGGATAAAAGTACCAACAAACTAAGAAATCATTATAATTCATCGAGCGAATAATAACTTTAGTGAGAATTGATGAAGCATTCATTTTTAAGCGAAACGCTGAAAAGAGTAGGCGAAATCCTAAGAACTGAAGCTGCTTCACAAATATCAGAATACGAAACAATCTTCAAAACCTCTGAAAAAATCTATGAGCAATTTCTTCATCGATTCATGGTTGATGAATTTTCAGTAGAAGACGCGTTAGCTACTGCAAGATCATTTTTTGGAGAAAATAAAATAAAATATGCTGCGGTTGATGGCACGGAGTACACAAAATCTTTTTTTGACCTTGCCATTTTCTATGGAGGTGCCTTCGCAGCTATTGGTGAAATTGAATTCAAAAGTGATGCCCCTCCTTCCGTGACTTATCCAAAAGAATTTCTCAAGCAAGGGGTTGGATGTTCCAGTTGTATCCCTGTGTATATTTGTGAAGTCCCTGAGATAGATCAAACGTTTTTCGATGAAACAACACCTGGCGAACTTTCATTAAGGAGACCACTTGATGATCAGACTATTATAGACAATTCAAGTATTGCAGATCAAATTATGACGTTTGCCGAGTATTATCTGGCTTATAAATTAATCATAGATCCACAAGAAAAGCCTATCCAGCTTTTATTAATGGACAGAAGTCTCTCCACAGATCAAGCACATTTTACTGTTGATACCAGAAAGAAATCTCATTGGGAGAAAAACGGAGCTCTCATTGGAGTTGAAGTTGATGGTGTCAAAATAGATGAAAATGATTTATGGCTTGGTCGGTACTGGATTCAAAATCCTGAATTGGGTGTTCTTCCACCACGAGCAGATTATCTTAAATATTATCTTGTCTTTTCTTTGAGGAATAATGGTCCTCAAAGTATTGATGAAGTTTGTAATAATCTTGATATAGACGATGAGCAAACTACAGAGCGTATAGAACGTTATATGAAAAGTTTAATCAGATATGGTATCATTCACAAACAAGGGGAGCGTTATCAATTAAAAGAACGCTATCAAGATACATGGGAACGCCTTAAAAAGCTTGTAAAAATGATTGGTGAAGCACTTTTCTCGGAAGAACCACAAGGTGACCCGCAATTTGATAAACTGATGAAAGTGAAGAAAGACGGTGAATATCATTGGTTTACCACACTTGATATGAACTTTCTCACTTTATTTTGCCTTTACATGATCCTTGAGAAATGCTGGAAGGACAATATCTTATTAGTTGGAATAACGAAAGATACTGCAGCACGTGACTTCAAGCGGCAAGTTATACCCATTACAACCCGTGCTGGGCTGATTCCCGAGAATTTAGCTCACGCAGAATTTGCAAACTTACCCAACACCGACAGGATGTTACTTCAGTCAGCTTCACTTCTCAATTGGCAGAAAGTAAAGGTGCCTTGGGCACTTGTT
Organism: Candidatus Borrarchaeum sp.; assembly: GCF_019058535.1. Classification (NCBI taxonomy): domain Archaea; kingdom Promethearchaeati; phylum Candidatus Borrarchaeota; class Candidatus Borrarchaeia; order Candidatus Borrarchaeales; family Candidatus Borrarchaeaceae; genus Candidatus Borrarchaeum; species Candidatus Borrarchaeum sp. The sequence continues at coordinate 21,853 of NZ_JAHPYX010000085.1, read as the reverse complement.
GAGTATGATTCCTGCTTTAGAACATTAATTCCAGACTTAGACAGAGGTATACAACACGTTCGCGGGGCAATTCAAAACAAGATTGCTCCTGAACGGTTATTTGTCAAAACCTATATTCAACTGTCAGTTGCTGATTATGATCCACAATTAAGAAGTAACGTATTGTTAATCGATCGACTGGTCTATCCGCAATTTGATCTAAACGATAATATAGTTACGTTCTCTAATCATTTTTCTGGTGTGGATGAGGTTGTCGATGTTATTCACTACCACACAAAAGACCATAAGAATGAACTGCAGAATTTAGTAATGACCATTCTTAGCGCTATGACAGATCCAAGCATCCCTGAAGCCTTTGGACATAATATTCCTCTTTTTATTGCAGATAACATAGCTAAATGGCAAAATAGATACTTTCAGGACGTGATTAATTCGACAAGGCACTGGATAACATCAAATCCAGCTTTGCGAAAATTTGTGTTTTATATGAGCACCTTTCGTGATAGGAGGTCAAAAATTGAGCGAACCAGACAACAACAATAAATTTAGTTTCGAAGTTCAAGACTATTTTACCGATTTTGGAGGGAAATTTAAAGCAAGGTTAGCTGCTGTAATCCCAACTCAGTTTAGAGCTGAATCCGCACTTGCTCCAACATCAGCTAAGTATAATTGCAAGGCTAAAGTGGAATATGATAAGGAACTCATGCGTCTTGTTGAAGAAGGCATGCTGCTAGCTGTGCGTAATTTTAAGAGTCGTGAAGAAGTTGCTCGATTTACATTATTAGAAATCACTCGCATTTGGCCTGAACATTTTGGATTACGTGGCTTATCTGATGGTAGTTATTATCCATTACAATTCGAGATTATTGATCAATCAGTTTCAGATTGGGAATCAGATGATAAAGCTACAATGTTGGTTCAAATTAATAGTATTCCAATAAACTATGATCTTGTCATTAAAAATGGCGAAATATCATATGAAAAAGGTTTTACGTATCCCATAATAGCTGAGAAGGCTCATATTTTGAACAGAGATCTAATCAATATGATGTATAATGGAAAAATCTTGGAAAAATTACCAGTTATTGCAGAAACAAGTGCTGAGGCGAGGAAAGATCCACGTCTGGGTACAATTAAAATGTTTGAGTCAGAAGAAGATAAAATCCCGATATATGTGAGTTTTGGAGATTTAATTCGCTATCACTTTGGTATCTTTGCATTTACAGGCGGAGGAAAGAGTAATCTTCTCTCGAATGTTCTGCGAAGGATTCTGCTTCATACAAAGGATACAAAAGTTATAATTTTTGATATTTCGTGTGAATATTCTTTTCTTTTGATGGATCTTTTCACAGACCCTGACATTCCGTCAAAGATACTTTTAGAGTCTAGAGTCGCAGATGTTGGCCAATTCTATGCATCTGTCGTCAAACCTAGAGAATTTGAAAAGGATCAACGAGTTCTTGATGCGTTTCGAAAAATAATGAATTTGGACAGGGTTGCATTCTACAGTAAGGTAAGAGTTCGAGTTCCGACGTATAGTCAAATTCTCGAAGAAATCGAAGTCTTACGAAAAGATAGTCTCGGAAAACCCCATTACGCAAATGCTTTAGACGATATAACTGCATTCATTCTTAGTTACGTAGAGGAGAATAATTTATACGATACCATGCCTGTAAATCGAGAATTTATCGATGAACTTGATCAAATAGCTCGACGGGCTGTTCAAGAATATAATGTTCACGATAAATCGGGCGTTTATGCCTGGGCTACTACTCGCCAGAATATCCTTAGACAACTTGAGGAATGCGAAGACGATGATTCAACTCAAACCGACTGTGTGACTGATGATGTGCTAATACAACTCATTGAAGGGGATACAAGGCTTATTTGCATTTCAATATCAGACGCTAATGATATCAAAGATCTTGTAATCTATCTCACAGGAGCTATACTGCAAAGACGAAAAAGGAGATTTAAAGTGAAGCCAGAGATTTTATTTGTGTTTGACGAGGCGCAGGAATTTATTCCCGATTTCGCTGGCTCTTCTGGAATAGATAAAGTGTGTTCGAGAGCAGTTGAAAGATTATTGCGGCAGGGAAGGAAATATGGTTTAGGTGGGTGCATTGCTACGCAAAGGATTGCACATCTAAATACAAATGCATTACAGCAACTTCATACGTACTTTGTGGGGACGTTGCCTCGTCCTTATGACAGAAGCTTAATTAGTAATACGTTTATGATTGATCGGAGTATTCTTGAAAAAACACTGGAGTTTGCGCCTGGAGAGTGGCTATTGTCGAGTTACATAGCTACGGGAATCGAAAACGTGCCGATCTTTGTATCTGCGGATAACTCAGAAGATGAATTGAAACGATATCTTTTATCAAGTGTTTGAAACACATATTAAGTGAAATAAAAGAATTTAAATGAATGGTTTTTCTGAGAAACTTATTATCACAGATGAAGATAAAGTTATAGATTCTAAGAAATTCGAACAAATAATCCAAAAATATTTTCGATGAGAAAAACAAAAATTCTAAGATTTAAAAGAATATTTCGGTGAATACCATAAACTATGAAATTTAGGTAGGTTATCTGAAAATGTAATTCTTGGTCGGTTTTAATTGGGTACGATAGGCTACAGTCCATATCGAAAGTATCGAGTGAGTTAGATAGTGAGAGCGGTATTTGATAAAGTGTCGTTTAAAATCGCTTTTGATTTAACTAGAGATCTCTATTAAACAGAATTAGGGAAAGAGAGGTTTTTGTTACAAAAGAAGCTAAAGAGTATCTTTAGATTTGCAGTGCTCCGATTTGAAGGTATAAATTCCACTCAAAAGTATCTATTGGATGTTTCATAAAACCTCATATTTTATTACGAAAGGAAATTGAGTAAGCGCTAGTTCAAAGCAGATAAAATGTTTTTCCGTACACATGGCAACTATACGGCCTATAATTTAGCGTTTTAAGCCATTATCTCTCCAAGTGTATTATTTAGTTTCTCTAATATTGTTGATGGGGATTGAGATGGATGAAGATTGATACACACTATCCTCTTTGGATTTTGACATCCGAAATCTGTTAAGTTTTCCCAGACGTCCTTCAGAGAATGATCTTTAGGTTGTGATCCCACAAATAAAACGCTTCGTTCCTCGACTTCTGCGACCTTTGAAAGGTGTGCATATACCAATAACTGGTTCATAATGCCCGAATTTATCTTCCATTTACCTGATTCGGTTTTTTTCCAGAAATGGCGGTTTTTAACTTCTATTAAAAACCTTTTTGAGTCATATGCAACTGAGATATCAGGTCTTCGGAATAGTATTTTATTATGTCGCTTGCTTATCCAGTTCGTTTTGTACTTGTGTTCATGTTTAATTATCAACTTTCCACCTAGGGCTACAAATACGGAATGAGCATGTTCTAACTGATAGATTTGAGTTTTAAACTTATTTGCTAGGGCTTCTAAGACTTTATAAAAGATCCATATTTGGTATAATCGATCTTCATTTTTCGATTCAAAATAGAGGAGAAGTTCATCTCTTAAAGTTGCACTTGGAAACGCACTAAACGAATAACTTCTTTGCCATTTTTTAAAAAATGTAATGAGGGCCTTATAATATCTATGTGAATGTGTTGATATTTCTTGTTGCTGTAATCGTTGTAAAACGGATTTAAAAAGCATATTTAAACCTGTTCTTGTCGTTGGAATCTTTTGAAGTGCTTCTCTGATCCAACGACTCATTATCATTTCATTTGACATACTTTTTATGTCGTGAACGTAGTCTTCTAATTTCTTTAAGAACGTCTCATCTGCTTCCGATTTTAATTTATCAAAGAAACGACTTACGAGAAGTTCTGAGCAATATAGAATAATTGATCTTAGTATAACTGCAGTCAATACATTTTCTGGAGTGATATTGGTTCTCCTAAGAGTATGACAAACGACGAGTTTAGTTCTTTCTTTTTGATTTCTGATTTCGTTCCTAGTTTCTTTTCTGTCTATGTCTCCAAAAATAGAATTTTTTCTGACTGATAGAAGATGTTCTGTGCCAGAAGAGTGTCTCTTATCCAGGCAGAGTATGATTGAAAACACATGGGAAAAACTCTGAATCAACCGTTTTAGTGCACTTAGGTCATGTTCCCAGTAGCGAATTTGATGGCCTGTACATAAACGAAGTACTTTTGCGATTTCAAGGCCTGTAATTTTCGAGAAACGCGGAATAAGGTTTTGAAGATCTATAAACATCGTTTTTTTATCGCAGTCTTCAAATTTTTTCATCATTCTTCTCCTTTAAAATCAATTAAGCCTTTCTTAAGAGTGTCTCTTAGTCGTTTGAGTTCATCTAGGAATTTGGGAACCTTAAAACTGAAGCTTTCTTCTCCTTTCTGAAGCGAGTGATTATAGATTTCAAGATCTAAGCGGTCAAACTGTAGAAGAATTAGATCTACAAGTGCATTATCTAAAGCTTCAAAGGGTGATTCAATATGTTCATCAATCCATATCTCGTAGAACAAAAATTTCGCAATATCAATACTCGTAGCAGTCCCAACTACTCTTACAGATCTTATACTGTTAATGAACTCAAGATATGATTTTAGAGCATTTTGGAACTCTAAATCATTCCAATGTGCGTCAAAAGATTTAATATCATACAGCTCACATTCTTTGGTTAAAAATAACTGAGTTCTTTCCTTCATGATTCTAATTTCTTGTTCCTTCTCAGGACAAGGAAGTTCTACAAAGGCAAAACGTCGTCGTAATCCATAAGAAAGTTCTGTGAGAAGCGATCTATCATAATCATTCATTGTTCCAATTATCCGAAATTCTTTTGGGATGGGCACTACAGACCCATCATCAATGCCTTCAGGTTGTTCTCCTGGTCTAAGAGGAATTTCTCCATGATCGATCGCCATAAATAATTCTCCAAAGGCTTTATTCATATCTGCCCTGTTGAATTCATCAATCAGAAGCCACTTTTTATACTTGATGGCCTCTAAAACATAGCCATTTCGGAATTTTTCGTTTAAATCTATTCCCCCAATTACCTCGAACCTTCCCCAATCATAAGTCGCTACAGCGGTAATGAAATCCTCATTTCCGCATATTTCTTTGCCTTTATAACGTAAAATACGTTTTGCTAATTCAGTTTTTCCCGTTCCTGGCGGTCCATGAATTATAACATGTTTTCCAAGGCTTAAGTGAGTCAAAATTCGCGACACAATTTCTTCATCGATAGCAAGAGTTTTTCCATCCTCTTTTCCCAATATTCTCTCAACCAGAGATATTTCCTCAATTTCAACTTCTATAGCACTATCTATGACTGTATCACTCAATTCGTCTTCTAACAACTTGTTTTTTGCCAAAGAATTCAATTCTTCAATAAATTCTTCGGTTGAATTAGGTTGAAGACCAACTTTTTTTATATCGTCATATTTCTCTTCAAGAATCTTCTGAAGATAATTGCGAAGTACGTTTTCTCCAGCAGTATCTTCTTGATCTTTTAGTTTGAAATAAGATAGATTAAGATGAGGTTGATTCTTAAGACCAGGAACCTTCTTGCTTTGTGATCCACCTAGAGAGCCATCTGATCTTCTAACGCGATACATATCTTCCCAAAATGGTTTTTCAAATTTAATAAGTGGTTTAATATAAACGTAATTTTCCCAATTCCCCGGCCATAGTAATTTACCATTTTCATCTAACGTCGCTTCATCAATTCTAGTAATCACAAAAATCCCCTCAACGCCATATGGAGGATCCCTGGATTCATCTTTCCCTCGTCTCAGCAAAAGAATTGATCCACGTTTAATCCCTGAAGTAAATCGACCTCCTGTTGAAGTGGTACCCCCTGGCTTATCACCTAGACACATATTTCTCATACATATTTCCCAATTGCTAGGCCTAACATTTGCAATTACGAAATCGTATTCATTCATATATTTCACCAAACATTTCCTTTACTTTTTACGAGAAATTGTTTTTGGAAGTTTGTATTTTACCTTACTATCTATACAAAAGTTGTTTACCTTCACTATCTATACAAAAGTTGAAAAGAAGTGAAGAAAGTATTTTCAAGCGCGGCTTTTAATAAAGCCTATATAGTCGTAATGAATAAGTAGTAGATAAATCTAGCTGTTTATGATCAAATACACTCGAAGAGAGGTTGATTGTTTGAAAAAATTCTTTATTTTTGTCACAGGAAGGGATAATGCAGAAATCGTCGATAAAAAAGGTATCTATGGTGTCTCAGATCGACATAAGAAAGCCATCAATAAAGTAAATGTGGGTGACAGTGTTTTATTGTATATCACTGGCGAAAGTGTCTTTTATGGGGTTTACGAAATCAAATCAGAGTTATATAAAGATAATAAAAGGGTTTTTAAATCTAGTATAAGGATTATCTTTCCCTTTAGGGTCAAATTAAAAAGAATAATGAAATTTACAAATTCAATTCAAATTAAACCGCTTGTTAACAAGTTAAATTTCATCAAAAATAAGGAAAAATGGTATAGTAATTTTTTTGGTCAAGCAGTAATTGAAATCTCAAGAAGTGATTTTGAAATCATCCATCCTTAAATAAGAAACATTATTCAATTATTTCTGTCTGCCTTACCATCTCAGGATTTAAATATAATGGATCAAACCTAGTACATAATTCAGCTTTTAAACCACTTCTAACGTCTTCTCCTAGAATACCAATGTGTTTAAGTATTGCTGTTGTTTTGTTGATATTTGTATGTAACAGACATTTAATGAAACATGGAGCCAATATTTCAACTTCATTCTCATTTTGATATTTGAAAATCTTAACATATTTATTTCTTAGATCATTTCTAGAAAAGATTTCAATAGGGATTGTCTTCGTCCAAACATCAAAAAACTCATTATATCTTTCTTGAAACGGTTCTCTTTGTTCGTGACTCGTATAAACATCTTCAAACATTCTGCTTTCGTCTCCTCCACAAAAACAAAAGTCAATTTTATCTTCACGTGGGCAAGTTGCACATGCATTAGGTCGTGGTCTTGCCAAGTTAAGTTGAAACCTGGGAATTGTAGCTGTCCTTTTGAAAAGCAGCATTTCGGTTAATAGAAGTGGGTTTTGTTTTAGACCAATTGTGATAACATGGGCAAAAACTGGTGTGTCACTACCTGCTTCTTGGGATGCTTGAGATATCCATCCAATAAACTCCTGAATGCTTTTATTTGAAGAAAGGAAAATCTTCAGTAAATTGGCGACAAAAAAACCGAATTCACTTTGTTGATAAAGAATTCCTTGTTGAATAGAAGGTAACATTTCTCTAAAATGATTAATTTTTTCAATATCGTTGTTCCCAACAAGCTCTCTGTCTAAAATATGGAAGAAACTCTTCGCCCTGTCAGAAACCTCATAATTATCATTGATCAATTCCATATCAATTAAATCAGCGATATGCTGTTCAATATTACTTATCCCCGCTGCCATTTGACCAGCTTCTAATATTTGAGAAAAAATACGAGCTTCTTCTATTCCATTTTCTTTATATTTCTCTTGATTATAAAAAATATGAAGAGCAATAGATAAATTTGTTAGTAAAGCGATTCTTCTTTGCATAAAAGGTTTCCCGTAAAGAAAAGGTAAGACCCTTTTCTTCAAATGAAGATCTCTTAAGTATTTATTGAAGTAATTAAGAAGCTTAGGATCGGCCTTTGTTTGAATTGAATCTTCAAAAATGATTTCTCTATTATTGGAATTATATGGTAGGATACCGTAACCATTGTTTTTGAGGTCAATTACCATACTCTTAAACTCTTCTGGTAATGCTATAAATGATTTGTTTACGACCTTGCCATGACCTATTACTTGAAGGAAACCACGTTTTATGCTGTCAACGGCATCTCCTTTACACTCAATTGCCCATGTTTCTGAGTACGCATCAGAAAGATGATAAACATGAGACATAATATCAGGTGTTAAGCTATGATTATCCCATGGTATGGAAAAATCTTGTACTCCTAACCAATGTTTTTCCAAATACTCGCTACTAATTCCAAATTCATTCTCAAGACTTTGAACAAGATCGTTTTCATTCTGATTTGTTTCCAAAAAGTCGCATGCAGCATTGAAGGTAAGCCGATCGATCCAGAAACCAATATCCATTCTGTGCTTTTCTTGATTCCAATCTATTTGTTGGTCTATAAGCCATTTTATAACACCACAAGAAACTTCACCTTCCGCCGTCATAGGGACAACCTCCAAGAAAGCATTTATTCAGGCTTTCTAAATATTAATATAAATTGGTGATGTACATTTGGAACATAGTCAAAAGGATAACCATAAGGATAAAGTGTTTTGCTATCTTGAACTAATATATTTGCTGCTTTTAAAATAAACCCAAGTTCACAAATTCTTTGAGCCAAATCAGCATGATACATGATAAATCTTTGACGTATTCTGAAATCAGTAATTATGACACACATATACTTCTTTTTCTTTAGAACTCGATAACACTGCGCGAAAATCCTTTTTAGTTCATTTAAGAATTCGCTGTATTCTGTAATATTCCCTAAATCTGCTTCATGTTCACTGTATTTAGTTGGTAGCCCCTTGTTAATTCTCTCTTGTTTGCTTTTATGATCAACTGCTTTTCTAAGTATTTTCCAATAAGGTGGACTAGTTACAATAAAATCAAATTCATTGTCATTAAAGTCTTTCATCTTTTCCCTCGCGTCGCCATGAATAATGGTTTGCGTTATTCTCTCCTCCTTATTTATTTGATCTAGCTTGAGTTGTGAAGTAACTAATTTCACCCTTTTTCTAGCAATTTCAACCCATTTATTAATTAATTCTATCCCGATCCCATGTCTATCTTTATTATAACAAGCTATAAGGGTACTACCAACACCTAGAAATGGATCTAAAACTTTATTTCCCCTTTTTGTAAAAAATAAAAGCAATTCTTCAATATCAGATTCAGCAAAAGTTGCGGGATGTTGAATTTTTAGCTTATCTCTTTGTGGTGGTTGACTATACCAAATACTTTTTGTTCTTTTAACCCATTCTTTACTTGTTAAATCGTTTAAATCATTTCTTGGATCGATTTCATTTCTTGGCTCACTATCATTTTTCTTTTTTAAAGTCAATGAATTTCCGTCCTTTATATCTATAATCTTTGGAAAAAATTATGTCAAAGACTATTTAAATTATTTGGACTGAATAAAAAGCTTTATATGATTTTATATTTTCAAGAAAAATCAGTATGCCCTTTTTTTAGACTTGGTCATTAGGTTTTTGCTATTAAAAACATCTAAAAAGTCTGTTATTTTGAATTATGTCACTTTTTTAACAGAAAATTTGTAGTCCAGACATGGGGTTGTCCAGTAATTTCATAAGTTGGTGGGTTAGTCCATTCTTGCGGGTTTTTAAGAAGCCATATAAAAATGGGAGACTTTTTTTCTTTGTGAGAAGTATGCCATGGGTAAGCATTCAAGAATTTTTCTTTAAGCATAATTTCTTTTCCTTCACGTGTTTTGAATTTTTTTAATCTCTTAATTTCTGATTGTGTCGTTTTTAATACATCAACGAGTTCAACTGTTCCTACAGCGACGCCTAAAGGATATTTTGCAGTATTGATATTTCCCTTTGGGTACAATTTCTTATCTGGTGTCTTTGTCGAAAGAATAATAATTTCACCCCTATTTGCAGTCTTTCTTTTTCTAAAAAGAACCGGGAAATCACCTTGAACAATTTTTGATGCGAAGGGTTGTCTTATTAATAATCCTTTCCTATTTAAGTCATTTCTCATTTTTTTCCCTGCAATTTTTTTGAGGATATTCTTCTAGTGTTAAATCTAGAAACTTAGCTAATTTGCAGCAATTTATGTAATTATAAAATCTAAGATTTAATGCTTTCTAATTTAATAATTTTTATTTATTATTTACTATAACTAGATACAAAGATTTCATTAGGGAGAAGGTAATGCCAATCTCTGAAAACACTATAACAAAATACCATGGTGTAAAAATCACTTATGAAATGAAAAACAGAGCAAAAACTGAAGCTGAAAAACGTGAAGCTTTCATCAAGCATCATTTTATACAAACGGATCATCTCTATAGCTTTCAGGAAATTATGATGATAGGATTCTTTGGTGAATTTGCAGCGAGGATTTTATTAGACTTGGACTGGAGAACGGGTATTAGACCAAATTATGAGACTATTGATTCAAATGATATCTTGATAAACAAATTAGTTATTGACATAAAGACTGAATCTATTCCTGAACGTTATGTGTGGGATGTAATCACTAAGAAGATAAAATACAATGAGTATTATGGCAATCGATTATATCACGCTGGTCAAAAGGATCTTATTGCAAAATATGACATAATCTTCATGGGAACCGTAATTCGTGAGGACAATTTCAATGACATAAATGCTTGGTTTCCTATTGGCTGGATATATGCGGAGAATATTCAGAAATATCCTTGTGGAAAAAAAGGACCAATACACTGGATGACACGTCACCGTATTCAATATCCATTTGCTGCTTTTCAGATACCAACATACCACCTAAGAGGACTTGATGAGTTGAGAGAGTTTATCCAAACTCCAAAATCTTGATTCAAAGCAAATTATCTTTGATCCACAAAACTTGCATCACAAAAATACACTATTGATTAATATTTTTGACATAGGCTATTTGAAAACAACTTGCTAGAATTTGTAATTGTTTTCAAAGATTCTTTAAATAATACTTAATAAACTAATAATCAATAAAAAAAGCGTTATAATTAAATTCTAAAAATAATTTGAAGTCTAATCTTTAATTGTAAATTTAGCTGTTTTTCAACGCCTTAACTAAACATAATTCGTCTAAGACCACAAAATAATCATACTCTCTCGTATAATTATTATGAATAAAAAAGATTTGTACTGATAACATCAATTACGTGAAATCAATATTATGTGTAATTCAAAAGAAGTCGTCAGGGAGAGAGTTTAATTATTTTTTCGGGGGTTACACGTAACAATTCTGTAAAATAATTTAATTGATATGGTGGCAAATTAAGTAGAACATTCTTTTCTCAAGAAGCGAGATGTATTTTGAACAACAAAAAATTGTATAAATAAAAGGGAGTTATAATTAACTGGAAGGTGTGTAAATTGGTGGCAAAAGATGATGTGGCTATGATACTTAAAGAACTAAGAGAGATACGGAAAGAATTGGAGTATATAAAAAGTCACATGCTTGACAGAGATAGTATTTTAACAGATGAGGAAGTAGTATTTTTGAAAGAGGCAGAAAAAGAATTTGAAGAAGGAAAAACGATTAAACTTGAAGATTTAAAGAGGGAAATAAGTGAGCTATGAGCTGCATTTCAGCACTAGAGCCCGTAAATATATTAAAAAACTTAATAAGAACACGCAAGGTCGAATAATAAGAGGGCTTGAATCTTTAGCTGAAAACCCTTACCCTTCAGGCACTCGAAAAATAATGGGTAGAAAAGAGAAATTATTTAGGATGCGAGTAGGAGATCACAGAATTTTATATGAAATTTATGAGGACATCAAAACAATATTAATCGTCAATATTGATAAAAGATCAAGGGTGTACAAGTGAAAATATCTTAATTATATTCAGATTTTCGATTTTTTCTTAGATAGGCTTCTTTTCTTTAATTCGTTTGTCGTTCTAAGGTTCACTCTTCCTTAAACTCGATGATATCCTCGCAGTAGGGGTCTCCCCATGGCATTGCCTTGGTTAGTTTGCTATTTAGCTTAGGATTAATTTTCTTGATTCTCTCTTCAGCATATATTTTATGGCTAGCACCGCAAGGGATAAACGCAGGATCTACCTCCCACTCTTTATACCTTTCCATATACGGACACTTAGTCCATCTGACTACGACTCTTTCTGGAGTTTTTTCGACATATTCAAACTCCAACTCAGGACCTCCGCATAATGTTAAATTAACGACGGCTAAATTGCAGTACTCGATTGCATTCTCTACTGGTAAATTAAACGTTTCTTTGACCCAGAGAGCACTCTGCAAAATGCCCTCACCATATATCTTCACGTTCATCTCTATCCACTTTTCTGCGCCTAATACAGGCGCGATAATCCCCTCATCCTTAATCATTTCAGGTGCAGTCTTCTTCTCACCTTGCAACACTGCGATACCGAGGAGATATTTAGCGGTTATTGCCCATCGCCTCTCAGGAGGTATCTTTTCCAATAACTCCTCTATTCCCTTTTTCTTCTCCGATAATTCCACCATTCCTATTCACCATTTTTCGAACTTCTATTTATAATCTGAAGAATATAGTATGTCCTTTGTATTTTTTATATTTTCAATTTAAATTGAATTGACAAAACTAAAGCACTATTGGTGCAGCGTAAGACAACAACTAAGTAACAGAATGCCAATTAAACGCTTTATGGTAGAATATCAACTATTAATCAATAATTCACGCAAATCAATAATTTCATTAAATCTTCTTATCAGAGACGAACTGCAAATTAAATGACATTGAAAAGGTCTCAAAAACAATAGACGAAAGAAAGTGCATTTAATGTTGTAGACGTTTTGAAAAACTCAATACAGACAATCCTATGACTTTATTGTCTTTATAACGAATAATAATGTCTTTATCTGTCAATTCAGAGTCATCAGCTGGCTGTGAATGCCCAAAACTGATGTAAAGAACGTCTCTTTCCTTATCATATGAAACATCTACCTTCTCGATATTTTCTATGATCGTTTCCATTTTACTCCTCTCTGAAGGATCTTTTCTGACTCTGTTTCAATAAGAGTTGTGACGGAAACTATATTCCACTTTCAATTATTCCCTCACTCTTTTTCTGCATAGCGATTTTGGTTGTTTGAGCTAGAAAATCACTTGCGTCAAGAATCTCTAAAACTACGGGTTTTCCTTCTTTTGTAAAGTGGACTATTATTCCACCTACTTCTTCGGCGTAATCAATTCCTTCGCCAGAAACCTCTATGGTAAGAATATCTACTTCTGAATCATATTTTATTTTCATATCTTGTTCTCCTTGCAGTAATCAGACACTTACATGTTCAAAAAAAGAAACGAATTTGATATTCGTTAATTCTTCTTTTCAAAATCTTTTGCTTTTTTAACAACATCGTCTAGACTTAAATCTTTTGTTTTCTCTCTGAGTTCCTTTACTGCATCTCCCATTCTTGGAGTTATTGCTTGCAGATAAATTAAGTATTCTTCGGCACTGAGTTCCTTCCTCAAAATTTTAAAAGCCTTTGTTACGACATCTTCAACATTCATTTGAAGACCTCAGTTGGATTTTTAATAGAAATATAATTTGATAAGCGTTTGTTTTTATTCTTATTATGCGTTTGAAATCAAATGGATTATAATACTAACTTACGTCGTTATCACAATAGAATTAAAAAGCAAGACTATAAAATATAGGGCAAGGTGAAAAGCGTGAGACAAATCAAGATAATTGTTGAGAAACATCCAGAAGGTTATGTAGCATATCCTCTCGGGTTAAAGGGTGTCGTTGTAGGTGAAGGCGATACTTATGAGGAAGCATTAGCTGATATCAAATCTGCAGTCAAGTTTCATATAGAAACCTTTGGAGAGGATGCTTTTGAAACAGAAGAGATCATTGAGACTTTTATAGCTGAAGTGATCGTATAATGAAGTTTCCAAGAGATGCTCCCAAGCGAAAAGTCGTTAAAGCCCTGAAAGCTCTTGGATTTAGTATTATCCGGGAAGGAAAACATATATCTATGGTTAGAGAGAATCCGAATGGCACAAGGACGCCTCTCACCATGCCAAATCACAATAAAATAAAAGGATCTACTTTGAGGATAATTTGTAGGCAGTCAGGAATCAAAAGAGAAGAATTTCTGGAAGCATATGAAAAAGCGTGAATTGATTATATTTTAGTCCTAAAGTCATCAATAATTCAGGCATTCATTTTAGAAGTAATAAAAGATATGACAAAAATACATAAAGTGTGCTGAACTTAACTTAATTGAAAAAATATTCGTATAATCATTTTATAAGTTTAGATTACTCTTTAATGAAGCGTTTTGCATTCATTATCGTTATTCCAACGATTTCTTCTTTCGAATTCAATGCTAGTAGAATATAGCCCAACTCATCTATTGGCTCATTATCTACTGCATCAGATGAAAGATCAAATTGTGCGTACAAAACATCGGCTTCAGGGTCATAAGAGACACTAACAATTTCTTTTTGACGTATATTGGCAGGGAGTAGTTCTGAAACAGAATCTAATACTTTGAAAGGGTCAATAGCCATTCTTAACTTTGATATACTATCTGCCATTTTCGAAACCTCCTTTTCAATCGTTTATCACTCATTACGAATGCTGTAATTATAAATCCATCCTTTTTAGAAAGTTCTTTATAATGAACAATGAGATTTTCAGCAAGGCCTTTTTCGCGCAATTCTGGAAAGACCTTCAGTGCTGCGAACTCAAATTCCTTTTCTGGTGCAGAATATATTCTGTAAGGCCGCTCTACAGTTAATAAGATTTGATCTTGAAAATCTTTTAATTTTGGATGTCTTTTGAGAATATGTTGCCATTGAATGGCTGTAAGCCTTATGGGAACACGTTTAATAGATTTAACAATACGAATTATTGATGTCATTAAATAACTCTCAGCGATATTATTGATAAATGTAAGGGAGCCCTGTGTGAAAGTGAAAAAAACATTTAAAGAGAAGTTAAGGACGCTACAGATATGGCCATAACTACGATTAATCCACAAAAAATCATTCAAAAGATCGAAAAGACTTTTGAAATTAAATTACCACATACTATATTTGATTTAAGATATGATTTCACTTCCGATGTTCTGGGTATTCGATTCCGCGAGTATTCGGATAGTATAAGTGATGCTATAGACGAAGAAGGAACAATTATTGGTATATATGATGTTAAAACTGATGAAATCGTAGGATTAGAAATTCTAACCCTCCGTATGCATCTAAAAGAATGGAAAATTGATAAAGTAACTCCTTCAAAAGGAATTTGAAGTTTTTACTGTAATTTATCTAAATCGCCCACTGCTTAGGTTACTTTTTGAATAAATCAATATTATGTGCAATTCGAAAGAAGTCATCATCTTACGAACATGCTTAGGATTTTTGTCTATATCAGTTTAAGAAATTAGAGTATCGGCGGAACAAAAACGTCATACGCCAGAAAGTCCTCTTCGATGTCATAAATACGATGCTTTGTGTTCTTTGGAACTCTAACAAAAACCCCAGGTACAAGATCAAATTCACCGTCTCCCTCGATGAACATCTTCGCTTTTCCCTTCAAAACGTATATGATATCATCGGACTTCTCATGTACATGTTCAACAATATCTCCGCCTTTTGGAACTAATACAAGATAGCACGTGACATCAGCATTATCCTTTTTCTTGGATAACAGAGGTTTTATTTTGACACCTTTCAACATTGGATGTGGTTTCCATTCAAGATCTTCTAATTTGGTATAGGGCACTATGATCACCACCATTTCCTAAATCTTAATTTGTTAAAGTTAATTTAATGTGCCGCTATTATTTATAAAAGTCTGAGAAAAAATGAAAAGAAAATTAAGAGTCTGATTTAAGATTGAACCGAGAGCTAAACTTCTAGTTTTGCTTTGACGTCATAATGTTGAGATTTTGCATCAAATCTAGAAAGTAGGGCTCTTGCTTTTGGTGGTACAACTGCGACTTCATAATCTTCGCCAGCGAAAGACCGAACTGCATCGATTGAGTCAAACCACATAATTGTTACGAACTCTATTTCTTTGCCGAGATTACGACGTAGTAGATGAATGCCCCTATAGCCTGCAATTTCACGGTTGCTAATCCAGGTAAAGATTTCATTTTTCAAAAGTGACTCATAGTCATCGGCGTTTTCCGGTGTCGTCCACCCATGCCAAATTCGGCTTATCATTTGTAATTAACCTCTTTTCTTTTATCAGTACATATAACTTATAAGCAAAATATTTATGTAAAGTTCTTTTATTTGAACTTATTAAAGAGGTATGTTTTCTAAAAAAGATTTTCTCATAATATATCGAGGATAAATTGGTGAAACGAAAGGATAATAATAGATCCCAAAATTCTCGCAGGGAAAGCAATAATAAAGGACACTAGCATAAGCGTTGACATTATTCTGGAACTTCTTGTAAATAGAACGACTTATGAACAGATTCTGGAAAAGTACCCACAATTAGAACAAGAAGATATCTTGTCTGCAATTGAGTATTCAATGGAACAGCTAAAACTTAATCCTCCTGAGCTAACGACTAAAGGTTTTTATTATACTTTAGAAGACGAGAAAATCAAAGAATATATGAAACTTACTACTGAAGAAAAATTAAAATGGTTAGAGGAAATCAACGAGTTTACGGAAATGGTTTTGAATGAAAAAGAAAAACAGTTCCGCAACAAATTACGTGCAGCTGAAATATAATGTTAAGAAATATACCGAAATAGAGTAAATTATTGAATCACTCGGAATCGGGTTGGTTTTACTTTTTCCTTTTCATCGCTATGGTATTCATTGAGTGAGAGTATCGTTCCGTCTTTTAACATTAACTCGTTTAACGCATCGACAAAGGCTTCAGATAACTCGACAGTTGTTAATATGGGAATACCAAATTCTACAGCTTTTCTTCGCATCGCATATTCGTCTTCCAACATCAAGGAATACTTTTCTAGGGTTGTTGACTGTGGGATGTTAATAACCAAATCAATCCTTTGATTTATTAGGTAATCAAGAATGTTGGGTTTTCTATGTTGTTCACTGATTTTGTAAAGAGTTTCCACGTCCGAAAGCCCCTCATTTTCAAAAAACTCTGCTGTATCTTCGGTAGCTAAGATATTATACCCCATTTGCATCAATTTTTTAGCTATTGGGAACAATTTTTGTTTAAGTTCAAGACCACCAACAGTGATGAACACGTTTCCATTCTGCTTAGGGAGTTTAAATTCCGCACCTTCAAGACTTTTTATTAATGCATCACCAAAGGTTTCTCCAAAACAAGCAACTTCTCCAGTGGAACGCATTTCAACACCAAGTATCGGATCTGCGTCTGTCAAGCGTGTAAAGCTAAATTGTGGAGTTTTAACCACATAAAAGTCAATAGGTGGTGTATCAAGAGCGCCTAATTCTCTTAATGTCTTCCCTTGGAGTACACCAGCGCTCAATTCCATAAGATTTACGCCTCTAGCCTTTGAAACGAACGGCATTGAGCGAGAAGAGCGCAAATTGCATTCAATAACTAATAAATCGCTATTTTTCACAAGATATTGAATATTGAATGGTCCGAGAATCTTCAGAGCTCTAGCTACTCGTATTGTATACTCCTTAATTTTTTCAGTTATTTCCGTAGATAGAGTAAGTGGCGGAATGGACATTGTAGCATCGCCTGAATGAACTCCCGCCCGTTCGATATGCTCGATAATTGCTCCAATAAACACATCGACGCTATCTGATACCGCATCAACTTCAATTTCTTTTGCGTTCTGAATAAACTTGGAGATTACAACTGGATATTCTTGAGAGACTGATGATGCCTGCTTCAAAAATGAAATCAATTCTTTTTCTGTAAATGCAACTCTCATTGCAGCGCCTGATAAGACATAAGAAGGTCTCACTAATATAGGATATCCAACATCTTTTGCAAATTCCTTGGCATCATCGAGAGTTATCAAAGTTTTCCAAGCTGGTTGATTTATACCTATTGAGTCTAATAATGCACTGAATTTCGATCTATCTTCTGCACGATCTATATCTTCTGCAGCAGTGCCAAGAATAGTTATTCCTTCTTGCCAAAGTTTATGAGCTAGAGTATTAGGAATCTGACCACCAACACTAACCACTAACCCAGTTGGTTGCTCTTTTTCATTAATTTCCAACACATTTTCAAGAGTAATTTCATCGAAGTAAAGACGATCACTCATATCAAAATCAGTACTAACCGTTTCAGGATTATAATTTACCACGACTGATTCATCGAATCCTTGTTTCTTGAGTCCCCAGACCATGTTCATTGTGGTCCAGTCGAACTCTACACTTGATCCGATCCTGTAACTACCACATCCAAGTACAACAACATTTTTCTTTGTTGGATCAGCTGCAATGAGATCATCCTCTGACCCTCCATACGTTAGATACAGATAGTTTGTGTGTGCAGGCCATTCTGCAGCTAATGTGTCAATTTGGTTAATTACAGGAATTATATTTTGTTTCTTTCTAAGTGAACGCACTGCTTTCTCGGATATATCTAAACAAATGCTAATCTGTTTATCGGAAAAGCCAAGACGTTTTGCTTCTTGTAGTAATTCTCTGATTGTATCCTCATCTTCATTTTCGAGATCTATATGCTTCAGATATACCTCTAAATCAATGATATTCTTAATCTTATAGAGAAACCAGGGATCAATACCAGATAGTCTATAGATTTGTTCAACAGAATAACCACGTTTAAACGCATCAACCAGTATATAAAGCCTCTCATCAGTGGGACGAATAAGTGCGTCTTCTAGAATTTCATCAGATGAATATGAGCTGTTCCCGTTTCCAATAACACCAAGTTTACCGATATCAAGCATTCTAACAGCTTTCTGCAAAGCTTCCTCAAAACATCTGCCAATAGCCATAACCTCTCCAACAGATTTCATTTGAGTTCCTATATGTCGATCTACACGATCAAACTTAGGAAGATCCCAGCGTGGAATCTTAACCACAAGATAATCTAATGCCGGTTCGAAACAAGCAGTTGTGATACCTGTGACTACGTTCTTTAACTCTGGTAGAGTATATCCTACAGCTAATTTAGCAGCTATATACGCAAGAGGATAGCCTGTAGCTTTTGATGCTAAAGCAGATGAACGTGAAAGCCGGGCATTAACTTCAATGACTCTGTATTCTTCTGATTTAGAATCTAGGCCAAATTGAACATTACATTCTCCAACTACACCTAAAGACCGAATAACTCTAATTGATGCAGATCTTAAGATGTTATATTCCCGATTGGTTAGAGTTTGTGAGGGTGCAATTACAATTGATTCGCCAGTATGGACTCCCAAAGGATCAAAATTTTCCATATTGCAGATAGTAATGCAGTTATCATCATAATCGCGCATTACTTCGTATTCTACTTCTTTCCAATGTTCCAGATATTCTTCAATTAGTACTTGATTGATACGAGAAAGGCTTATGCCGCGTTGTACAATTTGTTCTAATTCGTACTCATTTCTGGCAACTCCAGACCCTTTTCCTCCAAGTGTATATGCTGGACGGACGATAATCGGTAGCCCTATCTTCTCAGCTATAGTACGTGCTTCAGCAACTGAATTCACAGCACGACTTTTCGGAACTGGCGCGTTAGCTCTTTCCATAGCTAGCCTAAAGAGTTCTCTGTCCTCGCTTTCCTGGATACCCCTTATCGGTGTTCCTAAGACTTCAACATCAAACTTTTCAAAAATTCCTTGCTCTGCGAGTTGAACTCCGCAGTTAAGAGAGGTTTGTCCTCCAAACGCTAAAAGTATACCATCAGGTCTTTCCTTTTTTATTATTTCAGTCACATATTTTGGCAAAACAGGAAGTAAGTACACTTTACCAGCTAGACTTGGATCAGTCTGAATGGTTGCCACATTAGGATTAAGCAAGACTGTTTCTATATCTTCTTCTCTCATAGCTTTAAGCGCTTGAGATCCACTATAATCGAATTCACCAGCTTCACCAATTTTTAAAGCTCCAGAACCTAGTAACAGGACTTTCTTAATATGGTCAAATTTTGGCATTAGCTCTTAACCTCTATCATCTTTATAAAGCGTTGAAAGAGCCATTCTGCATCATAAGGTCCTGGCTTAGCTTCTGGATGTGCTTGAAATGAACATACGGGAAGTGTTTCGTGTTTTAATCCTTCAACAGTGTGATCATCAGCGTTAATGAACCACAGTTTTAATCCAGTTCCCTCTAAAGAGTCTGGGTCGACGGCAAAACCGTGATTTTGAGTAGTAATATAGCATTTCTTTGTTTCGAGATTAATAACGGGTTTGTTGACACCTCTGTGACCGTACTTAAGTTTGAATGTGGATGCACCAAGGGCTAATGCTAAGAGTTGATTTCCAAAACAAATACCAAATGTAGGTATCTCTTCATCAATAACATGACGTATAGTTTTGATAGTTTCTGTCATAATAGTTGGATCGCCAGGTCCATTGCTTATGAGTACGCCATCAGGTTGATAGGACCAGATTTTTTCAAAAGGTGTATTCCACGGTACTTGAATTACAGAGACACCAAGTTGTAAAAGACATTGAATAATGCCTAATTTAGTGCCAACATCTATCAAAACAATCCTTTTTTTACCCGAAGGGTTGTATATAATCGGTTCACTTGTACTTACTTCAGAAGCTAGATTTCTTTTATTTGGATCAGGAACCTTTTGTGCTGCACCAATTAAGGCATCAAAATCAATTTCATCTGAGCGATCGTATGTCTTAAGAATGCCTAACATTACACCTGTTTTACGTAATTTCCTTGTTAACAGACGTGTATCGATTCCATATATTCCAGGAATGCTTTCTTCTGTTAACCACTGATCTAATGATTTCACAGATGCCCAATGGTGTGGATTATGGCATAACTCATGGATAATTAACCCTTTGACCTTAATTCCTATTGATTCAAAATGAATGGGCAGACCAAACTCATCTACTGTTGAATAAGGAGCAACACCATAATTTCCAACTAGCGGATAAGTCAGGCAGAGAATTTGTCCGTTATAACTAGGATCTGTAAGTGTTTCCGTATATCCTGTCATTCCAGTTGCAAAAACACATTCTCCAGACGTTTCTTTCGATAAAGCACCGAAACCATAGCCCGAAAAAACAGATCCATCTTCTAAAACTAAAACTGCCCTATTAGATTTAATCGAAAAAGTATACTCAGAGGTTTTCACCAATGAATCTCTTCTGTTTAAATCTTTAGTCGCAAAAAGCAATCCCACCAGTAATACTTAGTCTTTGCGAGAGTATCATTATTTCACATATAAATTTTTCGTTAATATTTCTTCTCAATGTTCGACAAAAATTGGTGGCGCTTTGAAGGAGAATATCACATTTTATTGTGTAAAATTGACGAAAGGCGACTAATTTTCAATTTATGCGTCGATTAATCATCTTGCGTAATGAGCAAAATTCTTATAAGCTTCATGGATTCTGGGTAATAAAACTCCTCTCTTTATTTCTTTGAATTTCCAAGGTGTAAAAGCGGAAGTACTATTATGGCTCTAGATCCCCTCTTGATTTTAATTCAATTTGGGCTCGGATTTGTTATCTGCCTTACAGGAGCCATGATTCCAGGTCCAATGTTTGTCGTATTAATCAAAACAGCACTGCAAGAGGGAGAAAAAAGCGGAGCGGAGATGGCATCGTCTCACTTTCTAACTGAAGTCGTACTTATGACTCTTGTTATTATTGGCTTAGGAAGTATCTCATATTTCACATCCTCATCGATTCTAAACATAATTGGTTTTGTTAGCAGTTTTTCGCTCTTTGCATTTGGGATTCTAACATTCCAAGAAACGCGAAAACTTAAACAGATTGAGCAAGAACTTGCTTCTCCATCAGAAGGTGGCCTAGGCGGTTTTAAAACTGGAATTATTTATACTATATCGAACCCTGCTGTTATTATTTGGTGGCTTACAATTGGTATATCTACATTAATTTATACCTACTTAACATGGTCTTTAGTAGGAGTCGTTTTTTGGGGCATCGGACACTTTTTCGGTGATTTTATTTATTACGGTGCGTTAGGCTATGTTATTGCAAGAC
>NZ_JAHPYX010000084.1:0-24205 GCF_019058535.1 Candidatus Borrarchaeum sp. | reverse complement strand
GAAGTATAGTTCTCATTTTTTTGATTAAAAGCACATATAACTACTTTCAAGATAGTCAATTAAAGTAGGTAATGCTATGACTTCGAATAAAGTAGAAACCCTATCGGCAGCGCAATGGTTTAAAGAAAATTCCGAAATTGCAGGTTTTGACAATCCTGGAAAGAGCACTTTTACTAGTGTAAGAGAATTGGTCGAAAACAGTCTAGATGCATGTGACGAAGATATTCAAAAGCTTCAGATACGCGGAGAGGAAATAATATATCCAAACATCAATATTGTCATCCAACCAGTCAGTCATGAACTCATTCGTAAAAAAATACTAGCAAACTTGGATGATATTGGATCTGGATCGGGCTTAGACGGCATTGAGGAATTCGAGACTGATTTTGATCCAAGTGAAAAAAACTATGTTATCGAAGTGGAAGATAATGGCCCTGGAATCCATCATGAATTCGTTAGCTTAGTCTTTGGCACTGTTTTTACAGGCACGAAATACGGAATCAAACAAGGAAGAGGACGGTTTGGTATGGGTGCTAAGATGGCGATGATACATGCTCAAAGAACAACGGGTTTGGATACGGAAATCTGGTCGGCTACAAGAGAAGAGGCAGAAGAAAGTTATTTTCGTATCAGAATAGATCTTAAATCGAATTCTCCGATTTATTCAGCACAACGCATTATTCCAGACAAACCTTGGCATGGCTTAAGAATGCGACTATACTTCGGTGGCAATTTGGTTTGGGCGAAGCAACGCATTTTGGAATATTTTAGGCAATTAGCTCTAGTTACACCTTATGTAAATTTTCGGTTAGTGATTGGTGATGAGAAGTACCTCTTTAGACGAGTAACGGATGAAATTCCCCCTCTCCCGACAGAAACAAAATCTCATCCACATGGAATTGATATTGAAGAATTGAAAGAAATGGTGAAACGATACCCAAAAAAATATGTTTTTAAAAGCGAACAAAAAGAGGGATACCCTACTTTAGCAGAGTTTCTCATGCTTGATTTCCAAGGCATTGGAGAAGGGACAGCAAAAAAATTCTTGCGTTACAAAGTAGAAATAGATCCAAATATGCCTCTTAATGAATTAAATGACGTTCATATTTTTAAATTGTCACAAGCAATGTCCTCTTACGAAGATTTTCCAGCTCCAGATAGCAGTTGTCTTTCAATTTTGCCTCATGAAAGTTTAGAAAAAGCAGCTAGTTATCTTTTAGAGCCAGAATACATTAACAGTGTTACGGGTAAAATTATTTCTATTAAAGGACATCCTGTGCATATTACTACTTCCGTAGCATGGGGAGGCAAAATTCCAGTTGGTGTCGCACTTTATAGATTTGCGAATCGAATTCCACTTCTCTTCAAAGAGCGAAGTGATGTTTGCTATAAGGCACTTGAAGAGGCTAACATTAAACGCTATATCGACATAAATGTGCACGGGGTCACAGTTATGGTGAGTGTTGTGTCAACAAGAATACCCTATCAAGATGCTGCGAAAGATTTCATTGCAGATTATGATGAGTTACGCGAAACAATCAAATTAAGCATGCAAAAGGCTTTCAGGGGCGTTAAGACATACATATCACGTAAAGAGGCCGAAAAAAAGAAAGAAAAAGAACTTGAAAAACTAATCGATCATGCTAATCAACTAGCAATATCCTTAGCAAGAATAACAAAAGGAATACCAATGTCTGAATCTGAAATAAATCAAAAATTGATTAAAATAATCGAGAGTGAGTATTCATGAGCCATTCAGATGAAAACTTGAAGTTAATTGAAGGAATAAAGCAATTAAAACAAGTAGAAAAAGAAATGATAAAGGCACCAAAAGATGCATTGAAAATCCAAGAACTTTCACTAGAAGAAACAAAACAGAGTATCGAGGATATTGCATTAAATCTATTAAGTTTACTTGACTTTGATGAAAAACCTCGTGTATCAGTCCCAATTAGAAGTGCACAGAATACAATTGTTGATGAAGAGACAGGACATATTTTTCTTGGTCATAATATGGTAACTCGATCGCTAACACCAGCAAGTGTTAGGCAATTAGCTGTTTTGATTCGTGTAGCTGATGGAATTCATGAACTTCTCACTTTAGGACGTCATTCTACTAAACGTGAACTCTTTTATACCGATGTAAATCTTTTCGAAGATCAAACTGTCAGCGATCGTGCGATAGAAGATCTTGCAGTCACCTTGAGAACTATTAGAAATGCTACTAATATTGTTGCATCTGCCAAAGGGAAAATTATTGGTAGAATTAGTTTTGTTGAAAGTGGTGATCTTATCGATTGTTCTAAAATGGGAACAGGCGGAAAAGCTATCACACCATTTCAGGATCAAATAGAAAATATCGATACTGATGCTGAATTTGTGCTTCTCGTAGAGAAAGACGCGGCCTTTATGAGTCTTTCAGAAGCAAAAATCTATGAGAGATATCCATGCATACTCATAACTGGCATTGGGCAACCAGACATTGCTACACGAATGATGCTTCGAAAGATCGTAAATGAAACAGGAATTCCTGTATTTGCTATTATGGATGCAGATCCTTACGGACTTGAGATTTTACGCAGTTATACCTTTGGGAGTAAAGCATTGGGTTATGAAACCCCTTGGCTTGTCACAGAAAATATGTACTGGCTAGGTTTACGTCCAGAGGATATGGAAAATTACAAAATACCGAAAGAGGTTTATATTCCTCTAACGGACGCTGACAAGAAAAAAGGAAAAGAACTTTTGGAAGAAACCTGGCTACAAAATAAACCAAAATGGTCAGAACAACTGAAAACAATGTTGAAAAGTGGTGTGAAAGCCGAAATTCAAGCTCTCGCCTCAAAAGGTTTCGAATATATGACTGAACAATATCTACCTCAAAAACTTGAAAGTGCAGATTGGATATAAAATGCGTTACTCTAATTAAATTAAACAAAAAAAGATTTGTGTGATTTTAAATTGTCAAATGATGAAATGAAGTCGGAAAAAAAACAATCATCTCCTAAGGCTTTGTCATTTAATGATATTGAACAGAAACTCTTAGAAGAAGATATCTCAACTATTGAACGGCTCATTGATGAGTTAAAAAACAAAGATGAAAAAATTGTGACACGGATTAAAAAACTCCTCATAAGACGTGGGCAATTTGCAGTTGATACTTATATTCAAGTCTTGAACACATCACATGATCAAATCTATGTTAATGTTGTAGATATTTTATTGGAAATAGGAAAACCTTCAGTTATTCCTCTTATACATGCATTAGATGATCCAAGCGAAGAAATTAGGAATTCTTCAAAAAGCATTTTGATTCAATTAGGAAAGACTTCAGTTCCTTCATTAATACGAGCATTAGAAGATCCAAATGTAGAAATCAGGAATATTTCTAAAGAAATCTTGACCCAAATTGGCAAACCAGGGGTCACATCACTAATACAAGCATTAGATGACCCTAGTGTGGAAATCAGAAACACTTCGAAAGAAATCTTGACTCTAATTGGCAAACCAGCAGTAGATCCTTTATTAGAACTCCTACTAATAGCAAAACAAAAAACAAAGCAAGATGTTAGAGAAATTTTAATCAACATCGGAGAACCGGTAGTACGCCCTTTAATGAATGTCCTGAAAGAACCTAGTCTTTCTAATGTAACCGCGGAAGAAATTGAGAAGATTATACTAGAAATAGGAGAGACTGGTGTTAAAACACTTATCAAAGGATTGAAAGAACCTGATCCGATAATCAGGCGGAATGTAGAGAAACTCCTTCTTCATATAGGTGAAGCCAGTACACCCCTTTTACTAAATGTTGTCAAAGATAAGGATAAGGATGTTTCAACTCTCGCAAAAAACATCATTCGACAAATGGGTCAAATTGGCATTAAACCATTGGTCGAGAGTCTGCAAAAGAGTGAAAAGACTTCAATGAAAAGCGATAAGCTTATAGAATCTATTAACTTATTAGGAGAAATAAGTTCTTCAAAGGATACGCAAGTCTTTTTAAATGATCTAGAAGCCCCATCAGAAATAAAAACGGACGCTAAAGTTAATGCTCAGATTGTATGTCAATCAATTAATACATTACTTCCATTTCTTCATTATAGTGATGATATAGATGTTCAAAGATGCGCCATCAAAGCTTTGGGAGAAATCGGTGAGCCAATTGTTTTAGATCCACTTATTGGCCTTTTAGATTCGCCCTCATGGCAGATACGAGCTGATGCGAGAGACGTTGTGTCTCGATTAAGAATAGATAAATTCCGTTCAGTCGAAGAAAAAAAAGAAATTATCTTAAAGATTTTCCCTGAGTTCAAGCAATTTCCATCGATTGAAGATATTCTCAAACAATACAAAACAGGAAGCATCTCAAGCGAGGGGCTACTTAAAGAGATTGGAACTGTACTTAACTTACCTGAGGAAGACGTCATTTATCATTTTGATGGTATGTTTTTAGATAAGGATGTGATTATTGAAAAGTTAATTAAAATACTTCAAGACCCGCCTAAGCCAAGAATTACACTTACAGATTCAAAAAAGCAACTGATTATGGAGAGGTACCCTGAGTTTGAATTATTTGATACTTTAGAGGAATCATGTCAGCAATATGAAATGGGTAAATTAACTTATGAGCAATTAATTTACAAACTAATGGATATTTTTAATATTCAAGAAGAAGAAGAATTCTTTTTATTCCTTAATGATGTATTTCCCGAACTAAACTACCTGCGAGAAAATTTGATTTTACTTCTAGGTAAATTTGAAGATGCAAAAATAACCCAATATCTACTCAATATGGCAGAAGATATAAACCCTCGTATTCGTTGGATAACTGCATGGAGCTTAAGAAATCATATTAACGAAAAAGTCCTGAATTTCTTTGCGGATAGAATAAAAAATCCATCTTACGAAAAACATGTTCGTTGGATGAGTGTCATAGGACTGGGAAAGAAATGTGATCAGGATACTATAGATGCTTTACTTGAAGGTGTGAAGGATTCAGACGAAAATATTGCACTTTGGTCATCTTATGCGTTAGATAAAATTGGTAATCCCACAATCATTCCTCTTATTGAGACGCTTAAAGAAGTGGAAGATACTGATTCCGCAAAAAATGTCAAAATGACCTTAGTGAAACTGGGCAAAGACACGATCAAACCACTTATAGAACAACTAGAAGAAAGTGATGAGACCCTCTTTGAACATATTAAGGACATCTTATCGCAGATTGGCACACCTGCAATTAGACCTTTGATCAAGTCATTAGACCATCCAGATAAAAAATTTATTGAAAATGTCATGAAAATATTGACTTCTTTTGATTCAAATGCAAGTGGACCTTTAATCAAAGCGCTTGGAAATAAAAATGAAACCATCAAACTAAATGCAATGCGCATTCTGTATAATATAGGTGATGATGCTATACAGCCACTTATCTCCTCTCTAGAGCAAGAGAAAAGCAAAGAAATAAAAGAAAATATGATGAAAATTCTCTATAAAATGGGTGAAGACAGTATACCTTCATTAATTAATGCATTTGAAGGGGATTCAACGAATTTAAAACGTATTCTTATAACCTTATTGTCTGAAATGACACCTAAATCAATAATACCTCTTTTACATGCTCTTAACGAACCCAAAGAAATCGCTGAAAATGCGAAAATTGCTCTTTTAAAAATTGGAGAAAAAGAAATAGCTAAAGTACTTCTTTCGATTTCTCGTGGAAAAGAGTTTTCGACCATGCATAAGATTCTTGAAGGAGAAAAAGAATTCAGAGATTTCGCTTTTCGAATCAAACGTTTAAGAGAACGAGCAAAAAGGAAAAAAGTTGATAATAATAAGGAAGAAATTGATTAAACGTGTTAATTAAAGAGGAAATACAATGGCCTTATTAGATGAAGTTCAAATAAGAAGTGCGGCAGATTTCTTCCATGATAACAAAGCAATCGCCGGTTTCGACAACAGCATGAAGTGCGTTTTTACTTCAGTCCGTGAGCTCGTTGAAAATGGGCTGGATGCTGCTGAAAAAGCAGTTGCACGGGCTGAGAAAGAGCTCGAAACATTAAAAAAACAGGAAAAAGCAATCCCTGAGGAACTAGTAACATGGGCTAAAAGACGACCCAATATTTACGTTAATTTAAAAATTCTTGAGAGCCATCAAGTAGCAGAATTGCTGAAAGTAGACAAACTTCGGGGCCTTGAGAGTCATCTCGACTTTTTAGAACTTACAGTAAAAGACAATGGTATTGGCGTGCCTTTTAACGATATACCCACTTTATTTGGTCGAGTCTTGACTGGGTCTAATTATGGTGCAAGACAGGCAAGGGGTAGGTTTGGACTAGGCGTAAAGATGGTTTTATTAAATGCCATGGCAACCGTTGATCTTCCCATAAGAGTAAAAAGCAGGCATTTTTCTCAAAAATTTACCTCAAAATTCAAGATCCTGATAGACCTTGCTAAAAATGAACCAATTATCGTAGGAGGCACAGGAAATAAGCTTGATGTAACAGATCCTGAAGCATTAAGTGAACCAGGAACTGAAGTAACGGTCACGTTTACTGGCTCCTGGCGTCTTGCTAAAAAATGGGTTCTAGAATATTTTCATGAATTGGCAATTATTACCCCCTATGCTGGCTTTGAAATTCAAACTCCAGATCAGGAAGAGCCAATCGTTTATGAATGTGTTATTGATGAAATGCCGCCCTATCCAAAACTCACAAAGATACATCCATGGGGATGTGATATAACTCAACTAAAACGTGAAATTGCAGCGACGCATATTACAGGTACAACTAATATGATTGAATTTTTGATGCGTCATTTCCAACGTGTTAGTAAAAAAAAGGCAGAACAATTTCTTTCACTAGTTAATGTCGATCCTAATAAAAACCCAAGAGACCTAACAAGTGAAGAGATCCGAAGGATAATTCATGACGGATTTTTGCAGTCAAAGCCTGATGAAAAAAAGATTAAAAAAGAAAAAGAAAAAACTGAAAGAAAATTTACTTTCTTAAGCCCTGAAGGGGTAGCTCTCTCACCACTTACAGCAGAAAATCTGGAAAAGGGACTTAAGGAAAGAGTCAATCCTGAATTCGTTGCTGCAGTTACTCGGCCAGCATCAGCATATGCAGGACATCCCTTTATTGTTGAAGCTGCCCTTGCTTACGGAGGCAATCTCAAGAGTGGTGTGACGATTTATCGATATGCAAATCGAATTCC
The DNA here is from genome assembly GCF_019058535.1 of Candidatus Borrarchaeum sp. Taxonomy (NCBI): domain Archaea; kingdom Promethearchaeati; phylum Candidatus Borrarchaeota; class Candidatus Borrarchaeia; order Candidatus Borrarchaeales; family Candidatus Borrarchaeaceae; genus Candidatus Borrarchaeum; species Candidatus Borrarchaeum sp. The sequence goes on along the minus strand of NZ_JAHPYX010000084.1, from coordinate 16,990 downwards.
ATTACTTTTTGGTGCAGGGAATGACGTAATTTCCAAAGTAGTTCATAAAGAAGTCGAGTGGAAAACGTACAAAATAAATATTGATAACAATCCTCTGGCCATTGCAGTATCGCTTGTTTCTACTAAGATTCCATTTCCTGAGACTTCAAAAGAATATATTGCTGATGTAGATGAAATTAGGGATGAAATCACCAAGGCACTTCAGGCCCTCGGAAGACAAGTAAGGATCTTTCTTTCAAGAATTGAGCGTGCTCGCCGAGAGAGAAAAAGATCATCTCAATTTGAAAAATGGGCAAGTATAACTCTTCAAAATCTATTTGCAATCACTCAAGAGGATCCGACCACTCTTCCTGTTGATTTGTCAAGTGAAGCTAAGAAAATTGAAAAGGCGTTAATGACAGGGTATCCACTTATTATTGAACGAAAACATCCAGTCTCTTCACCCATATCGCATGTTGGTTACTGGCTTGATCCCGGTATTAAAAAAGAATTATCAAAAATAGGAATCAAATCAGCATTTGAATTCTTAGCTACACCCACTGAAGAACTGACGATAATAGAAAAATTTACACCACATCGCGTTGAACAAGTAAAACGTGATAACCTAAAGATATTCTCACAAAGCCCAGATGCGCCTGGTATCGCACAGTTAGAGTGGGTAGACTCTGAAATTGAAGTATATCTTAATAAGAAATGGATGAGGACAATCTATGATTTTATAGTGACACCAAATCAAACTATTGCCTCAATTCCGGGAATAAACATCAGACTTATTAATTTCATAAAACAGGATGTCATTAAGAATCTAAACAAGAACTATTCATTTTCTCTTTCTGAGATCACATGGATCGATCAAGAATTATTTAATAAGCTTAAAAGCCAGGAGATTCACACGATTCTTGATTTAATCATTACACCAAGTTCACATTTATCATTCGTTACTGAATTGATTCATATTTTGATTGAAAACGAAAAAAAGAAGATAATGGAAATCTTCCAAGACCATCAAATAGATATACATGAAATTGAGTGGATGGATAACTATATAGAAAACTCACTTAGAGAGATGGGGATTAGTACAGTTTCTGAATTTCTCATATTCTCAACCCATGAACTCGAAAGTATCGATCGAATAGCTTTAAAAATCATTGACAGTTTTAAAAAACATTTAATCGCTCAAATTTCTCAAGAAAGGATGTCACAACTTAGCCAATTTAAATGGTATACATCAAGTATCAATAAGAAGTTTACAAAACGGAAAATCTTAACACAGCTTGACTTTTTACTTTACCCAAACTCCCATCTCGCAAGAGACAAAGATTTAATTCCAAATATTATTCAATACATTAAAGAAAAGGTAGTACAGGAACTTAATAGTACCCATCCAAAGTCGCTCTCAGAAATGATGTGGATAGAACCTCATGTCAAGAATGCCCTTGAAGAAGAAGGTATTAGGACTATCTATGATTTCCTTATTACAGATGTACAGAAATTATCTAAAATAAACGGACTTACAATTACAAAGATTAAACGAATAAAAAAGAATATCGGGACGCCTTTTGAAAGTTTAATATCTGAAGATGCGCTTTTTAGTGAAGAAATAATGCAGGAATTTAGATCACACAATATATTTTCAATTGAAGATCTCTATTTCTCAAAAACAAGGCTACTTAAAGTACTTAATGATCCGAAAAGGAAAGAAATTAAGCCTATATATGATGTCCTAGACGCCCATATCGGTACACTTCCAGGGGTGATTCCTCATACTAAGATTCTACTTTCTCAATTTGGAATAAATTCGGTCATTGACTTTTTAATTTGGCCAAAAAATGAACTAGAACAATTAGGTATTAGTTCAAAAGAAATAGATTCGCTAAAAGATTCAATAGATATGCAAGAAATTCTTTCAAATAAGCAAAAAGGAACTCCCCTGAATTTTTTGGATCTAGATTCAAATACCCTCAAGAAACTCGAAAAAATGGGTATTAATACAATTGAAGAAGCATATTTCACTCCACATGAAACGCTTGAACATCATAGTGCAGATCTTGATTTAATTTCCAAAATAAGAGAAACTTTGAATGCTCCAATTACAATTTTACCTTCATTAAAAAAGCATCTTGAAATTGTAGAGAAATTACTGAAAAATGGGATTACGACAATAATTCACTTCATTCTTTCTCCATTAAGCAGTTTACAAGAAATAACAAATGTAAATGACAACGAGATTGTGCAGTTGAGAAAAAAGATTCAGATAGATCCCTTAGCTATTCAGCAAGAAAAAATGAAGTATGGTACTTCCATACCTCTTAGTATAGGATTTGATGAAAAGGAACTAAAAGCCTTGGAACAATCTGGAATTTTCACAATTGATGAATGCTTCATTCTCACTAAAGAACAGTTCACGGCGCACATTCCTTGGGAAAAAATAAGTAGGGTTAAAGAAATACTGGAATCTCCAGTAATGATTATGGAAAATGTTCCTGTTCATGCAATAAGAAAATTGGTTCAGAGAGGAATTTCTACGATCTTTCAATTTCTTTATTGGCCTAATGAGGAACTAGCACAAGTGACTAATTTAGATGCAGAACGAATAATACAGTTTAAAAAGGAACTAAGAATCAAAAAAGGCATTCCCATTGATTCTTTGTCGCGTCTAGATTCCTCTGTTAGACGTATTCTCAGCGAAATAGACATTGATACCCTAGAGGAAGTTGTGATTGCTACACAAGAGATGTATGAGTTACCTTCTGATACATGGAAGACTCTCCAAAATATTAAAGCTGTGCTCAATTCTCCAGTCTCACTTATTGGCGAATTATACTCAAAATCATCAGAAACAATTGCATCTTTAGTTCAACGGGGAGTCAGATCCATATTAGCTTTCCTTTATTGGCCTGCTGAAGATTTAGCTGAAATTTCAGGTTTTAGCAAAGAATCAATCAGTTCTATAAAACTCAATTTAAATTTCTCAATAATAGAGGAAAAACTTAATTGCCCGTTATCTTACATTCCTGCACTTAGATTTTCATTCCCAGAAGTCATTGAATCGCTTCACGAAGCAGAAATTACTACAATTAAACAATTTCTTCAAACACCAGGACTATCAATTCAAGAGTTGACACAACTTTCAATTCAAGAAATAGATCAAATAAAAGACTTCTTGAACCCGTTAGAAATACGAGAAATCAGAGAACATGCCATTCCTCTTTCCACAATGGCAGCCTCTAGAAAAGAAATAAAATCAATTATCAAAAGAATAAACAGATTAGGTGTTCTAACGTATGAAGAATTGATTCCACTTGAAGAAGAAGCTATTATCAAAGAAAAAATTGACTGGAATGTCCTTGAAGAAACAAAGAACATTTTGGCACTCCCAATACATATCGTTCCTCACCTGACTAAGGATTATCGGAAAGCTCTAGAAAAAGATGGAATAAAAACTATTAAAATGCTTATTTATTGGCCAAACCAACGTTTAACATCGCTCTTGAAGAAAACTGACGAGGAAATACAACAGTTAAAAGGTCAAATAGACTTAAAACTCATTAAGGAAGTTACAGAAACACCAATTGATTTACTATTACCGCTTGAGTTAATAGATCCTTTGAAGGAAGCAGAGATTAACAATCTCAAGGAGTTTCTTTTATGTCCGAATAAAGATCTGGCTCAAATTACACAACTATCAACAAAGAGACTTACCACTCTTAAACAAAACATCGATCTTCAACAGATTCGTCTCATTCTAAAGTTGCCAGAAACTTTAGATGAAGATATCAACGTAGAAGACATTCTCGATAAGATAGTAAACTACACTATTCAAACAATCATTAATAATGGCAAAGGTAATCTAATTGCGAATATAGCTACAGAAATTAAGCCTGATATTCTTCAAAATTCCAAAGAGATTTCACTAGAACGTGTAAGAATATCTTTAAACAACATAGAAAGGAAATTAAATGCATCCCTTAGCGTTGAAAGAAAGGGGCAGATTTCAACAAAGATACTAAGAGAGATTATTAAAGAGGAGATTACTCATGCCTCTAAAATCTATGTAGAGAAAGTTAATGAAAAGTTCAAACAAAATCTGATTAAAAACAGTAAAAAATTCGTAGAAAAGTCTTTTAACGATCTCAAATCGCATGTTCTTAAAGAAACTGAAAGACCGATTTTAAAGGAAGTCAAAGAGGCATTCATAGAAAAATTGACACTCCTCAAGGATGAAACCATTAAAAATTCAGTGGATCGTGTCAAAGCGGAAATAAAATCTGAAGATACTGCAATATCTGAAAAACTGCAAAATGACATTCCAAAAATGCTAAAAGATGCTGCTAGAGCTGAAATCAACAATTTCGTTAAAAAACACTTCCAAAATAAGATACTTAGTTCTTTAAAAGAAAAAGCTGCAAAAATGGTTGCTAAAGAATTCACAAAGAAATTCATGCGAGGCATCAGCAAAGAAATCGTAGCGGATCTAGAACAATCATTGATTGTGCAAATCAAAGAAAATGTTCAAAATATTATAAATGAAAAAAGTAGAGCTGATTTTATCGAAGAACTGCAAAATTCGATAGACGAAAACTCAATCATCAATCAAGTGATAAGGAACATGATTAATACTGAAATAACTACAGATAAATTGAAACTGGGTAAGTTAAAAGAAGAATTAACAAAAGAAGTTGTTCAAAAGTTTGATATGCCTATTCAAAAGGCTGTATCTACTTCATTAAGATTGATTAAAAGCGAGTTTATCACTCCTATTAAAAAGAGTAAGAAAGGCAAAATAGAAACTGAAAAATTGAATGAATGCGCAACAAAATCTGAAGAACGTATAAAGAATGAACTAATCATACAAGTAGCAGAAATATCTCAGAAAGATTGTGCAAAAAGTGTTGTAGAAATTGTCGATGACTCTTTAATTCAAGTTAAGCAGAAAAATGTGAAAATTTTAAATTCGATCGCAAAGAAACTTCCAAATTCAGTTTATAATAAAATATCTGCTCTTAAGAAAGAATATATCAATACAAGTGTAAAAGATACCCTAGTAGATGACGTCTCATCAAAGAGTGTAGAATATGAACAGAAAATCAAAACTAAGTTTGAAAAAAGCAACGAAAAGGCAAAAATCGAGACAATTCTAAAGGAAGATATCAGATTACTACTCGAAAAAGTGTCTAAGGAGTCAATAAAGAAGGACTTTTCAATAACAAAAATAAGAAGAACTGTTAAACACATAATTGATGAAAAACTTGAAATAATGACTGTTGTTCAGCCAATTATCAACGATATGATAGATGAAATGATAAAAGATGAAGAACTCGCCCTAAAAAAGAAAAAAGGAAGAAAAGCAAAAGAAACGACAACAAAGAAAATCGAAAATTTTGTATCAACTAAAGATAAAGAAACGACAACTACCAAGAAAACAACTGGTAAAAAAACAACTACCAAGAAAACAACTGGTAAAAAAACAACTACCAAGAAAACCAAAAATAAGAGAAAAACTTCCCGTTAACCTCTTGTTACCTGATCAAATACAAATATATGATAGTTTTAAAGGATAATTTTTAGGAATCGTGAAAGCAAAATGTCAAATATGATATCATTGCTTATTAAAAATAAATTGGATATAAAAGATACAACCACGACTCTAAAAATTGACTCTAAAAGTCCTCTTGCCACAATCAAAGAGAAACTGTACGAGGAGTTTAGTATTCCAAAAAAAAACCGCTTTGTTTTTCTTTTCAATAAGAAAGTTTTAGATGAGAAAAAAACTCCAGCAGAATTAAAATTTCCAAAGAATGCAGAAATAGAAATCAAACTTAAAGTAAATTTAAAAAATATTAAGCAGATAAAGAAAGAGCTTTATCTCCCCTCAGAAACCGATTTTCCTTACGGTGTCATAATCGTAGAAAATAAACCTGCAGAATTGACACGTAGGCGTTTGATTGAAACTGCGGCTGATTTTGTTGTTCAAACTGTGCAAGATCCAAAGAATGCAGCCTTTAAAATACCATCTCGAGCAAGTGAAAATATCGGATACGATGATAACACAAAAATGGTTCTCCTTGGAAATCAACAGATGATTCGCGCATATAGAAGCCTGTCATCAGTGCTTTCTGTGGCTCAAATGGCACGCCTAATGAAGTTAATTGACGAACAATTAAATAAGAATCTACATACAACCAAAAGGGACGTTTTTTATCGCGATGTGAATATTTTCCGTGATCAATCAATAAGCGACAATCTAATAGAAGATTTAGCCGTTATGCTAGGTGTGACGAGGGCGTCGTTGAATGTTGTTGCGTCAACAAAGGGTATAGTAGTTGGTCGAATTAATTTCAAAGAAAGCGGAGATTTAATTGATTGCACTAAAATGGGAGTGGGTGGAAAAGCAATTACTCCCATGATCGACCAAATAACAAATTTGGATTCAGATGCGGAGTTTATATTAGTTGTTGAGAAAGAAGCAGCGTTTATGAGGTTAGCTGAAGACAGATTCTATGACTATGTGCCATGCATTATTATAACAGGCAAGGGACAACCTGATATGGCAACCAGAATGTTTGTTAAACTAATACGAAAAGAACTCAACTTACCAGTTCTTGGGTTGATGGATGCTGATCCGTATGGCTTAGACATTCTACGAGTTTATACGATTGGATCAAAAGCATTATCTTTTGAGACTAATGAGATGGCGGTTTCAGATATTAAATGGTTGGGACTTCTTCCAAGCGATCTCGATGAGTATGGGATCCCAAACAATGCTCGTATCCCAATGTCACCTAGGGACAAAAAACGTGGAGAAGACATGATTAAAGAAGAATTTGTCCAAGCAAGACCAAGATGGGTAGAAGAAATTGAGCTTATGCTTTCAACTGGTGTGAAAGCTGAGATTCAAGCCCTTGCACATGAAGATATTCAATTTATGACTAATTTCTATCTCCCAAACAAGATTCATTCAGGAGATTGGGTTTAGAAAAAACCGTTTCAGTGTATAAATCTTAAGTAGTGTTTTCGATACGTTTTAGTAATCATCTCAAAAAAGACTCAAGCCTTTTTACCGCGGAATATTTCTCTTTATTACTTGCAAGATTGTCAACGGCATCTTTCAAGATTTGAATTGAATTATCATATACTTCTTTGTCTACAGGAAAAGGGTACCCATCCTTCCCTCCATGGGCAAAACTGTATTTGACAGGATCTTTCCAACTTGCTTTTGTTCCGAAAATGAGATCTGAAATAAGTGCAAGTGCTCGTATTTTCTTTGCACCCATGCCTTTAATCGCAACTAGTTCTTCATAATTCTTAGGTTGAATATTATAAGCCGTTTGCAGGACTTCCCAGTCTTTTCTATTCAAATCAATCGGTAGTAGAATTGGGTGACGAGATGGCATGGTGTAAGTTTCAACCGCATTAGAATAATCGGTAATTCGTCGTTGATCTGATGAGTGTAGATATTTCTGTAAATGTTTCGGGTTGTCTTTTATTAAATCAAGGCTTATCTGTCGTGTCTCAGAACTTTGTTTTGCCGTTAAATCCAAAACGCGTTTTTCTACCTTATCACATGCAATGCCGGTATGAGGTTCGTTTACAAAAGAAACTATAATGCCAGAAGACCAATGATACCGTCGTGCATAACGATTTGAACTGTTCAACCCTTGTTGAACAACAGCCCAATCACCTTCTTCAGTAAAAAAGAAAGAATGATGATACAACTGATACTCATCCTGAATGCAGTTATTATCCACTTTTGCACTTAGTTTACTTGCATATTTTAATTCCTCGATCTTCTGAGTAGATAAGGAAAAGATATCACCTATCATCTCAATTTCAGATAACGTAAGCTTTGAAAATCGTCCTTTTCCTCCAGTAACAGCTATCCCACTCTCGGGAAGAATTGCTGATTTTAATGCTCCACATGTTGTAGTTGTTGTCCCGCTACTGTGCCAATCGAAACCTAAAACGCATGACAGGGCTTGAAACCAGTAAGGATCCGATATCCTTTTAATGAATTCCTCTGTTCCTCCAAATTCCTCTATTAGGAAAAGAGTAATCCCTTTAGCTAACTTTACCATTCTGTTAAATAGCCATCTTGGAGCTTTACCACCATGTAGTGGTAGATTTACAATTCCAGTTCGCCTCATTTATATGCCTCAACCTGAAAAGTGTCGGTGATTCCCTGCTAGTTACTGAGAAGAGATTTTTGGTAGAAATAATCGACATTGTGCAAATTTACTTTAAGCAAATATACACAGTCACCTCTTTTAACTTTATTGGCGGGAAGTCTACTTGCGACAGCTGGGAGATGAAAGCCGCAAGGTTTTTATAGCTTTTTGCACGAAGATGTTCAGATGACTATCGAGAGGAACGCAGGGATACAAGACTCTCGATAAGATAGCTGAAGAGGAGTCCCTGTGAGTTAGGTTCGTACAGTTTCTAACCGACGTGGGTAACCACAACGGTAAAAGGACAATAGAATTTGACGAACCGTTATAGGGTGATTGTGAAGCCTTAAGGGTTGCTATCACAGAATGCCAAGTGGACGGGCCATCCCTGTATGAGGATGAATTGCGACACACAGCCGAACGTAAAACGAAAGTTTCCCGTAAGGGTTGGGAGGACTCGCAGGAAACTCCATCCGCTAGGTGGAGTAGTTCACAAATAGACTCCCCTCAATATAATTATAAGTCAAAAAAAAGCAATAGTCTTCGACATTGCGAAGTTAAATAAATGGAGAGACACCCTAATTGAATGCGTTCTCCTATCACTTCATCACAGAACATGAGGGCAATGGTCTTGAGATATTTTTCTATTTTTTCTAAAAAAGCTGTGGAATTTGAAGGAAAAAAAAGAGCCTCAATCTAAAAAACTTATTCAAACTAAAATTGAGCAGTTTTCGAAAGCATCATAAATGTTAGTTCTAAGGAAGAATGCATCCACGGCATTATGACGATGAAGAATATACTCAATTACATATAGCCGAGGATGTATGTCTGCATAAATTGTTTTATTTGCCTTATAGTGAAGTATAAGATTTGAATATCCTTTAAATACCTTTATAAATGCTCAATTTCGAAAAGCGCGCTTTCGCGCTCGCACAGACCTAATTACCGATTTAAATAGCAAAACAAATATAAATTAGTTTTGTCGGGATTAATGTTGGAACATGAGTTTGTTTGATGGCATTAGGCATGAATTCCAATGTCATTTCGAAGCATAATGAGATGGTGGTGTTTCCCACTAATATACTTACGCCGTGCTATTCGAAGATAGTATCCACCATCATACAATTCTATTCCGATCTATCGAATAAATAAATGCAACCTAAATACGGGAGGCGTGAGAAAAACGGCACAATCAACACTATTTAACCTCCGATGGCTAACTGTGAAATACTACAAAAAAAAAGGATTCGTACCCCTCGATATTTCCCATTGGCTACCCTACAAGATACCATCAATTAAGAGAAAGCTTTGTACAACAAATAAGAAAAGCGATGTTTTACTCCTGAAGGACTCCAAGGATAATCCATCTGCAATTTTACTCATAAAGGACTGGGGGAGAGTTGTTGGAGTTAACCAGTGTTATCAAGTAGAACGACTAAAAGGACTTCTAAAAAATGAAAATATTGAGATTGATGACTTGAAATTGATATTAATTAGTAGAAGTGGATTTTCAGAAAGTGTTAAGAGATTTGTGCGAAAGCAGAATATAGAATTGAAATCAGAAGCTGACATGACTTATGAATATCCTAAATTAGGAGAGATTGTAAGAAGACATAGACTTGCAGCAAAAATAGCGGAAGAAATCGCGAAAGAAGAAGCAAAGGATTTAGAGAAATTTAAAGCAGAAAAAACAGAATTTGAATTGGATGAAGCACTAAAATTTGAAGAGGATGAGGTAGAGGAGGGTTTTGGAAAGGCTGCAAACAGACAAAATCTGTCTTGAAATATTGTAACTTTTTCTCTTATGAAAGATCCTATAGAGTAGTATTTTGGTCAAAATCAACGAAGGAGACGTCCCTTTCTCTTTTTTTAATTAATACAAACTAAACTGCACTTCTCAGATATTAAAATGATAGATACGCTATGATAAGAGTTATAACGCTTGCTAATAATGTGCCTCCAGCAAGTTGATAAACGGTATGAGCTTTGAGTTGATAACGAGCCCATATAACAAGAATAACGAACAGTAGCAGCGGAACCGTCCAAAGTGTAAACGGGCCAAAAATGTATAAACAGAATGTAGCTGGACCAGAAATTCCAGCAGCATGAACACTAATTTTCCAAAAGCGATTGATAACCATCAAAGCAGTAATTATCGCGATGTAAATTAGACCAATAATGAAAAGGATTATTACATTGCCAAGATAGAAGATCAACGTTCCAACAATATATTCGAGAAAGACAACGGCGTAGCTCAAATTTCGTGAAGCGCGTGGAACAGCAAACGTGGGTCCATGATCTCTTGCCAGCAAAATCAAGGTTAGAAGCGGCAGGATCGTGAAAAAAGTGATTCCCACGAAAACAAAGAATAGGGACGGATTACCGATTTCAGCTGGTGAATACAATGCAAAAACAATGAATAACCAAAGTGAAACTAGTGGAGGCAAATAAATGATTGAAATCACTTGTGCGAGGAGCGATGATTTTAACAAGAATTTCACTCTCTAATTATGTATTTGAGTTAATTTTGAAAGAAGAAAGTTATTTTGCTTTAAAAACTTGAAGTTGTGAATGAAATGAAAATGACAACATCTGTTACGACTTTACGTATCAAACTCAAAAATGATCACCTAAGTGAAAGTCACATTATAGAGGACGATGTCGCTGTAGAGACCCCATTCAACATCATCATTAATAAGAAACATTGTATAACGCTTTTAGCTTCACCAGATAGTATGAAAGAGTTGGGGATAGGGTATCTCCTCTCAGAAGGCATTGTAAAGTCGTCTGATGAAATTATCAGAGTTGAAATCTCAGAAAACAATATTAATATTGAGACAAGGTCAGAATGCGATTTCAGAAGAGTTACAATTCATAAGTTAACTACAACAGCGTGCATTTCTACAAATGATTATATAAAACTTCTTGATCGTACGCAAATATTTGTTTCTTCTAAAACTTCAATTTCACCTTATGAGATCACAGAAATAATTAGAAATCTAAATAGTCAATGTAAGGTTTTTAAAAAGACAGGGGGAACACATGCAGCCGGTTTATTTGATCCGTCAAATGGAAAGGCGTTATGTATATTTGAAGATGTTGGAAGACATAATGCAATCGACAAAGTTATTGGATTTGCTGCACTTAACGGTTTAGATTTTTCGAAGCTAGTTCTTGCGAGCACGGGTCGTCAACCTGCCGACATGGTACTTAAAGCTGCTAGAGTGGGGATTCCTATAATTGCATCCATTTCAGGCCCAATAAATTCAGGTATTATATTAGCTGAAAAAACAGGCGTCACACTTGTTTGCTTTGTGCGTGGAAAAAGAATGAACGTTTATTCTCATAAAAAGAGAATAATGTAATAATCTTTCAGCTTAGACACATCCTCTTATGTTCTCTAAGGTTTTAATCTGCTGTAAGATAATTTAATTTAAACATAATAATACAATGTTATAATAGAATATCTTAATAGCGAATTAAAAATTCCTTTGAACAACAATTTCTACGATATACATGCACATATCCACCACATAAACTAAATAAATATGCCATAAGAATAATTCAGACCCAAAAAAATTTGCAGGAGAGAGAAATGGATGATGTCTGATTCAGTTAAAGAGATAGTGAAACAGGAATTTGATAACCTCGAAAAACCAATTTCTTTAAAAGTTTTCACATCAAAAAATAACTGCCCCACAGCTGCGGATACTGTTAAACTCTGTAAGATCCTCACTGAACTTTCAAATGGAAAAATCTCATATGAAGAGATATCTTTCGACACTCAGAAGGAGTTAGTAGCAAAATACAAGGTTAAATGGTTGCCTACAATTATTATTGAAGGATGTGGGGTACGCTATACTGGTATTCCGGCTGGTGGCGAATTCGCTCCATTTATTAGAACACTCGTAATGATTTCAACCGGACAAACGGAATTGGCCCATTTAAAGGCAAAAATAAAGGAGATTAAGAAACCTATAGTTGTCAAAACCATCGTCACATCACGTTGTCCACACTGCCCAATATCAGTTCTAATGGCAAACCAAATATCAATTGAATCCGATGGCGTAGTTATTTCAGATATAGTAGAGGGATATCAAAATCAGGAAATACCTATGAAATACGAAGTGACTGGAGTACCTGCAACGATCATAAATGGACAGAAAGAATTCGTGGGCGTTCCAAACGTTGGAAAATTCGTCGATAAATTGATTACGGTAGGTAGAAAATGAGATTACACTAAAAGAATAGAAGATATAGACAAAAGATGGTATCAAAGCCAATTTTAGGACAATTTGGACTTTCTCGTTATCTCCGGTTTAGGTAGAAGTGAACTACTATCCTAAAAATATTCCATTTTCTTTTTTGCTAGAAAACTTCAAGAACCTTGATTCAAGATACCTGATAACTAACTCATAAGACTTTAATTAGTTTTAGGTGGACTACCTCACGCTGAAGCTTTGGTGCTTTCTTGCTTAGTTTTAGGTAAGTTAGTCTAATTTCAACATGCTAAGAGTCTATTAGAGTTAGCTGCAATTCTATATATCCTCCATAAGAAGATTATTTAACGTGTTGTACGCTAGTTCACTCTTTGACAGCATGATGTTCAAGTCACTAACGTGAACTACCACCCTACAAGTAGGCTGGCTTCCTGAATCATCCATTCCCCAACGGGACATGTCAAACAGGCTCTACGGGCAGTTCCTGCCCTGATGATGATCGTGATGCTACATAGTTGCGTGATCGGTGTAAAATCGTGATGGCCGAGTTATGATCTCGTGCTACATCAAGACCACAGTAAGGACAGCGGTGGATGCGGGTTGCCAGTGTTTTCGGCACAATCCTCCCACACCTACTACACAATTGTGTGGTATTATAGGCACTCACATATTCTACCAGAGTACCAGCTTCCTCCGCTTTGTACTCGGTAAAACACATCAGTTGTCCCCAGCCCGCATCACTAATCGACTTGGCTACATGATGGTTCTTCACCATGTTGGTAATCGTTAAGTTTTCATACACTATTAGGTCATAAGTATCGACCAGTGTTCGACTAAGCTTGTGATGAAAGTCCTTCCGTTGGTTACGTATCTTCCGGTGTAACCGTGCTACCTTCCTGTTCTGCTTGTGACGGTTATTTGAGCCCTTAACCTTTCTATCTTTTCTTCTCTGTTCTTTGGCTACTTTCTTCTCCGAGTGTCTTAACCAACGGGGGTTAGCGATGGTATCTCCGTTATTACACGTCAGTAAACTCTTAAGCCCGACATCCACCCCTATCGCCTTCTTTATGGCTCTTTTCTGAGTGTGAAGAGCGAGATCAGGCAGTTCTACTACAAAACAGGCATGCCAGTGGTCGACATCGCGTGTAATGGTACAGGTCTTGATCACGCCTTCAGTAGGTATCGGACGGTGGAGTGTAATGGTGATACGTCCAATTTTCGAGAGCCGGAGTTTCTTGTTGTTCTTTTCCAGTGAGAACCCACTTTGCGGGTAAGTGAAGGAATCATATCGGTATTGCCCTTTAAAGCGTGGGTAACCTGGTTTTTCCCCCTTCTTAAGACGCCTAAAAAAGTTCTGGAAGGTCTTATCCAGTCTTCTAAGTGTATCTTGGAGCACCTGAGAATGCACCGCCTTCAAAAACGGATTAGTCTTTTTTACGACTTGTAGTTGGGTGGCTTGCTCATAATAGCTGACTGAGTGTTGGTGAGTGTGCCAAGCATCTCGGCGTTCAGCAAGCGAGGTATTGTACAACCAACGACAGGTGGTCAGCCATTGCGTTAACGTAGTTGCCTGTTGTGTGGTTGGATACAAGCGATATTTGTACGTCCGTGTCATCATACGTATCCCTGTGTTCCCCTGAAAATTCATATCACGAGAGTTACTATACGCAAAAACCTATTTAAAGCTGGGGGACACTACTGTGAAAGTGAAAAAAGTAAAATACTCAATTCATCCCCCCAACAAGTTGGGGGTCTTCTTGCAGAGAGTATTATAAATCCATAAAGGAGAGAATTTTGTTGATCTCACCTTCTGGAAGGTCTCAACTCAGACGGGAATTAGAGAAACTAGAAAACCCTATTTCGCTAAAGGTTTTCACATCAGATATCCACTGCCCAGCATGTGCCGATACCATTGAAATCTGTAAGACACTCACTGAACTTACTGACAAAATTACAGTTGAAGAGATCTCGCTCGACACTCAAAAGGAGTTAGCAGCAAAATACGAAGTTGAATACCCTCCCACTATTCGTATAGAATCAGGAGGAGAATTGACTGGAATACGATACACAGGCATACCCGCCGGAGGAGAATTTGCGGCATTTATTCAAACACTTGTAATGGTTTCAACTCAAACCACAGATTTAGGACATTTAAAAGAAAAACTGATAGAGATCCAGAAACCAGTGGTAGTTCGGACAGTGGTCACACCTACAACATGTGAAGAAGATTATTCCTCACTTGTGGGGGATTGACCATTCTGTCCAGCTTCTGTACTACTAGCAAACCAGATATCCATAGAGTCCGAAGGAAAAGTCATCTCCGATACAATCGAAGCCTACGAACATCAAGATCTCGCTAGAAAATACGGCGTGTCCGGTGTCCCTGCTACAGTCATTAATGAAGAAAGGACATTTGTGGGCGTACCAAACTTAGACAAATTCGTGAATAAACTGTTATCAGAAGGTAAAGAATGAGGCTATACTGAAACGCATGGGTAGTATAGCTGAAAAAAAAGGGCCGCCCCCTTTTACCTTCTTTCTTGTTATGACAACTTTTGCGCTTATCCTTTGTTTTTGACTCCATTTTTTTCGCACAAATCTTCCAAAATACATTTTTTACACAAGGGGATTTGAGCTTTGCAAATCTTTCGCCCATGAAGAATTAAGTCAACATGAAAGTCATATCGGAGATCTGATTCGATTAATTTCTCAAGAACACGTCCTGCCATCTCTCTTGTGACTTTTTTGCTTTTCTTGTCCTTAACAAGTCCTAATCTTTTTGAGACTCTCCAAACATGAGTGTCAACTGGAATTACCGGGCGCTTTAAAGAAAATAATAATACACAGTCTGCTGTTTTTGCCCCAACCCCATCTATATTGTTTAGAAATTTCCGAACCTCATCAGTATTCATATCTTTCAAAAAAGAGAGGGATATATATTTCTCTAAGACCAATTGAGCAATACTCTTAATTCGTTTTGCCTTCTGACGATATAAACCACCTATTTTGATTGCTTCTTCAATTTCATTAAGAGAAGCAGTAGCCAATGCCTTAACGGTCGAAAATTTCTCTGCTAGTTGTTTATAACTTCGTTCTGAGTTCACATCAGAAGTGTTTTGAGATAGAATAGTTCGGATTAGTTCGTCAAAAGGTTCCAAAGATTCCTTTCTATTCTGTCCGTATTCTTTTATCAGTCGCTCAGCGATTTCTTTGGCCCATTTTTTCCTCTGCATACAAACCCCAAATACGCTCTATCAGAAAATTCTACAGAAAGTCATATTCGGATAACTGGAGTTAGGTTATAAAATTACTTTTATTTGCAAAATTCTAAGATTTACCATTATTATAGAACTCTCTTGCTAAAATTGCAGCACCGTATGCTCCAGCAAATTGAGGATTATCTGGAACAAAAAGATCTGTTTTTAATACTTTTTTAAGAGAATAAACCATTCCATCATTTTTTGCGACGCCTCCGCAAAAAATAACTGCTTTCTCTAGTTTAAGTCTTCGAACCATGCCTAAGATTCTTTTAGTAATCGAATCATGAATTCCTGCTACAATGTCCTCCACCTTTTCGCCCTTCGCGAGGAGAGAGATCACTTCAGATTCAGCAAAAACAGTGCACATGGCTGAAATTGATGATGGATTGTTGCTCTTTAAGGATATTTTACCCATCTCGTGCAAATCAATTTCTAGTGCGCCTGCCATGACTTCGAGAAATCTACCGCTACCTGCCGCACATTTGTCATTCATCTCAAAGTCAACTACATTTCCGAATTCATCAACTTTAATTACTTTGGAATCCTGTCCTCCGATATCAATAACCGTCCGAATATCTCGATTCAAAGCAAAGGCGCCTTTTGCATGACATGTAATTTCTGTAATTGTCTTATCAGCAAAATCCGCAGATAATCGACCATAACCTGTGGCTAGGA
Organism: Candidatus Borrarchaeum sp.; assembly: GCF_019058535.1. Lineage (NCBI taxonomy): Archaea > Promethearchaeati > Candidatus Borrarchaeota > Candidatus Borrarchaeia > Candidatus Borrarchaeales > Candidatus Borrarchaeaceae > Candidatus Borrarchaeum > Candidatus Borrarchaeum sp. The sequence continues at coordinate 670 of NZ_JAHPYX010000084.1, read as the reverse complement.
TATAGCCTATATCCTTTTTTGATATTCCATCATGCTCTATTAATCGATATATGAGATCTTCTGCAATTACTTTTGGATTTGCACCTGATTTGGTAAGTTCTTTGGCAATTATTATGTCACCATTTAATAAAACGCCTTTTGTACTTATAGATCCTATGTCTATGCCGATCGTCAGCACCACGTATATCACCCGAATGGAGATAAGTAGATTGACTTATTAGAAAAAAATGGAGATAGTCTATTATTTAAGCATTTCAATAAAGGCTTCAACTCTTGTGTAAAGCTGGCCGACGTCTTCGGTGCCATAATCCGTCTCAATCTTTAGAAATGGAATACCTTTTTCCTTCAACGCTCGTTCTGCTTTGTATACTTCAATACTATACGTAAGACAGTTTTGAAGGCAATAATAGATAACTCCATCTACCTTGAATTCTTCAGCATATTTTAGAATGTTTTCTAATCGTGGATCGTTAGGTGTGAAACAGGCACAATCAAGGTCTAGATATCTATCTGCAAGAGCTGTAATGAGTTCATTAAGATCATCTGGCAAACTATCAACATCCATGATTTTACTATAATATCTTGCTCCTGTACAATTTTCCTCGATGACAACCACACCACCACTTGTTTCAACGATATCGTGCATTTTCCAGTTTGGAATCGCCATAGG
>NZ_JAHPYX010000083.1:0-22753 GCF_019058535.1 Candidatus Borrarchaeum sp. | reverse complement strand
TCGTAGGTCCTTCTCAAATGGCTACAGTACTGGAATCAAGTAAATGTGATACTAAGGACTTTTTGAAAAAAATTGGTGTTCCTATTCCGGAACATAAGAATTTTGACAATCCAGATGAAGCAAAAGAGTATGTAAAAGACTTCTACTCTGACAACCCTAACGAAAATCTTGTTGTAAAAGCAGATGGGCTTGCTGCAGGAAAAGGGTCAATTCCTTGCGATTCAAAAGCAGATACATTGAGTACAGTTGACGAACTTATGATCCTTAAAAAATTCGGTGATGCCGGAATCCGAGTTGATTTAGAGAGAAGATTGTACGGCGAAGAATTGATGTTTTTTGTATTTACAGACGGTAAAACTGTGAAGGCTTTAGAAGGTGCACAAGACTATAAACGCGCTTTTGATGATAATGATAAAGTAAATCCAAGATCTTTTGATGGGAAAAATCCTAATACAGGCGGTATGGGAGGTTATTCACCTCATCCATGGTTAGATGAAGAACTAACCGAGAAGGTTATGAAACAGATAGCACTCCCTACTATAACAAGAATTCAAGATTATGAGAGTACACAATTTGGTAAATTGAATGGAGTTGAGTACAAAGGAATTATCTACTTTGGTCTAATGATTTGCAAAGAGGGAGACCAAAAAAATCCTTATGTACTTGAGATTAATGTTAGAATGGGTGACCCAGAAGCACAAGTTATACTGCCACGGTTAAAAACAGATTTTTATGATATTTCTAGAGCAATTGTGGATGGTAAATTGAACGAGATACATTTTGAGTGGGATCCTACATACCAGTTATGTGCATGTGCTGTAAGTGGAAGAATAGGTCGATATGAGGGTTATCCAGGAAAACATCATACAAACCAAGAGATCCAAGGTTTAGATAAAGTCGACAACAATTGTTTAGTTTTTCACAATGGTACTGCTTTTGATGAAGATGGGCAGATTTATACTACTGGGGGTAGAGTTCTCACGGTCGTAGGCACAGGAAACAACTTAGAAGAAGCTAGGATACACACTTATGATAACCTAAAGAAAATTCGTTTTAGAGGAATGCGCTATAGAAGAGACATTGGAAAAATCCTATAGCAAGAAGCACTTAAATTAGTCTATCGAAGAATGGGACATGAAATAAGTTGATGAGAGAATTTATAGACGAAAAAAAATATTTTTCTGATGTAGAAGGCCCATATTCGTTGAATGATAATGCCCTTGAAGTTGCAAGTTTGCTCATACGACCACATGGGCATGAACTCTTCAAGCAACTGAGTATATATGATGATTATCTTGTTGATTTAGAAAAAAAACCAAATTATAATTCAGGATGTACACTAGGACTTCTGTTACCTTTTTTTAAAGTATTTGGGGCAACAAACAACCTGTTGGAGTCAATTTCTTCAAAAAATGTTAATTTAATGACGGGGACAAGGAGTACTTTACAATTTCTAAGAGAAAAAATGGAATGCTACTTGATAAGTACCAGCTATGAACAGCATATCCATGCATTCTGTAAGGCTACGGATTTTCCTTTCGAAAATACAGTATGCACTAAATTAGACTTAGATAACGAAAAATTTAAACTTAATGGAAGGGAAAGTGACTGGCTTAAGAAACGGGCAGAAGAAATAGTATCGCTCCCTAAAATTAAGATTCCTATAAATACTAAGAGTCGTGATGAGTTACCTGAGGATGTTTTAAGTTCCATTGAAAGATTAGACCAGATTTTCCTTGAAATGGAAAATGAATATTCGACTTCCTTTGAACTATTAAAAAGCGTAAATACTATTGGTGGATCGAAAAAGGAACAGGCATTACTCGAAAGAGCATCAGATGTTAGTAAAACTGTATACACAGGTGACAGTATTACAGACAGAGAAGCTCTTGGTCGAGTTAGAAAGGAAGGCGGATTGGCCGTTTCTGTAAATGGAGATATGTATGCAGTGAAAGAAGCTGAAATAGGATGTATTATAGATAATACAATTTTAACATCTATTGTAGTAGATGCATTTTTTAACTCTGGGAAAGAAGGATTGCAAGATCTTGTTCATAATTGGAGTTATCATGGATTAAAAAAGGCAAAGGAAGATTTTCTAGTTACTCCAGAACTTATTAACCAGCTGATTAGTTTGTATCCGAAAAAACTTCCAGAAGTAGTCATTCTGACAGATGAGAACAAAGAAGAATTTGCAAAAAGAAGTTCTAATTTTGGAAAAAAATTGAGGGAAGGAAAGGCTCATGGATAAAAATAAAATAGATTCTACTTATTGTGAGGCTTTTTATGGTTTGTATGTGAGAGTATTGGTTACTGCTGAGCGAGGGATTTATCCAGGAGATAGAATAGATCCGTATATAGAAAACGATGAACTGAGGTTTGCTGCTTACAGATCTACTTCAACACCAGCGACGGTAGTAGGTAGAACAGAAGCCGGAATTGAAGCTTGGGTACCGAAAACACAGACTCCAGATGGCCGTGAGGGTGCCATTCTGCAATTTTGGATCATGTTAAATGAAAACAAACCATTAGAAAGTCAGATTGAAAAACTTTATCGCGAGTTTTCAATCCCAGTTCGCCAAGACATTCTTTCTTGCTATACAACGAGTTTATATGATTGGTTAAAACCTAGTGAAGGTATTGAAATTGTTGGAACAATAGATACAAGAAGATACATTGGTGATTGTGGGGGAGGCTATGAACGAGTTAATACTAAAACAATCGAAGTTCCTTTAATGGGAGGCCAAGATTTTTTTGTTGATAAGAAACTAAATGTAGGAAAGGGAGTATCGGGAGCAAACCTGTGGTTCTTCTGTGATTCAGTACTTTCTGGCAGAAAGGCTGGACGTGAAGCGGTAAAAGCCATCAGCGATGTTGAAGGTGTTATTACATCGTTCTATACTTGTCCATCTGGTTCAATGGTTGCAAACTACAAAGAGATTGGTCCGCCTACTAACTACAGATTCTCTCCTACGTTGAAGAACGAAATTAAAGATTCTTTAGTTCCTGAAGGAATTGGAGCAATTCCAGAAATTGTAATCGATGGTATTTCAGTAAAAGCTGTCCGGAATGCCATGAAAGTAGGTATTGAAAGCGTTGTTGACATGGAGGGTGTAAAAAGAATTTCTGCAGGGAATTATCAAGGGAAACTTGGACAAGTTAAACTTGAACTAAGAGAAATAGTGCCAAATTTGTTTGAATAAGTGGTTTTGATGAGTTTTAGCGTTGTTGGATTCGCGGCAATCAATGAAGACAGGATAAGATATGTTGATTATGAGGTAAAAGAGTCTGAAGTTTTATCTCGTGAATCTCCAGGAGAGTTGGAAAATGATGAAAAAGCTTTTCTTGGTGGTTCAGTAGTTAATACACTTGTCGGTTTAGCAAAATTTGGATTTTCAGTAGCGGCTCTTGGAAAACTTGGAAACGATGAAACTGGAAATAGAGGCGAAAACAAATTAAAAAACTACGGGATTGAATTCTTTGGCACCAGAGATTTACAATTCAATTCAAGTGTTGCTAGAATAGAAGTCGGTAGTAATAAACAAAGGAAAATAACAATTTATCCGGGTTCTAATGATAGAATTGAGTGGGATGATGTAAATCTATACTTAGATTTAATAAGGAGTTCAAATCTCTTTCACTCATCTACGTTCGCTTGTGCGTATAGCATGTCTTCATTAAAAACCCAGATCAAACTTGCTGAAGAATCAAATAAAATGAGTCTTAGTTTCGGTATGCTTTATTGTGATCTTTTCGAAAAGGAACCATTATTAATAAAAAATCTATTGAAAGCTACTGATATTTTGATACTAAATGAAGAAGAAATTGAAAGACTTGCAAACGAGAACTATGAAGAAGCAGCAAGGAGTTTGATTAGAAAATTCAAAATAGAAGTGATTGCGGTTACGTTAGGTGATAAAGGTTCGTATGTTGTTGGGAGAACAGAAGAACATTTCATTGAATCTAGACCAGTAAACGTTATAGATACTACTGGTGCAGGTGATGCTTATTCTGCAGGATTTTTAGCTGCTTATTTGCGAGGAAAAAAATTAAGTATCTGCGGAATGTGGGGGAACAGAAACGCTGAAAGCTGTATAGGGACAAAAGGCGCAGTTGATTATCAAAAACCTGAAAAATTGAGTTAATGTGGTTGTTTAATGATTCACAGAATAAAAATTGGCTCCAAACTAGACGAAAAAGACGTTTTAGGAGAAAGTATAAAGAAAGAAATTGAAAGGTTCTTTCATTTAAAAATTGATTCTATTTTAACCCGAAAGGTCTATTCAATAGATGCTAGCTTATCTGAGAAAGAATTGAATTTAATAAAACGAGATCTTCTTATAGATGCGATAACAGAATATTTATGCGAAGAAGATATTTTTGATTGGTTAATTGAAGTAGGATATAAACCAGGAGTAACCGATAATGTTGCCAATACTTCAAAAAACATAGCAATCCCTGCGATACTAAATAGACAACTCAAAGACGATGAACATGTTTGGACATCTACCCAATATCTAATTAATAGTAAAGAACTATCAGAGAACGATGTTAAAATTATCGGAACGAAACTCCTCGCGAACCCGATTATAGAAGACATAAAAATAGCAAGTTATGACGAAATAAAAAAGAAGAGCATTGAGTTTACAATTCCTAAAATTGAAGGAAAACAAGATATTAACATAAATGCATATAATTTAAATGTTAGTGACGAAAAACTCATTCAAATCAGTAATAAAGGCGTTCTTGCTTTAAGTTTAGAAGAAATGAAGACCATAAAAGATTACTTTAATAATGAAAATGTAATCACGGAAAGAAAAAAGATAGGAATGGATGAAGTATTTTATGGCAAACCTACGGATGCTGAATTGGAATGCTTGGCTCAAACATGGTCCGAACACTGCAAGCATAAAATATTCAACGCAATTATTCGATATAGTGACCTAGAAACTGGGACAACTGAAACCATCAATAGTCTCTTTGACACCTATATAAAGAACCCAAGTAATACAATTGGCGATAAATGGGGATGGGTAGCGTCTTCCTTTCATGATAATGCAGGTGCGGTTAAGTTTAATAACAGATTGTTGGTCGTAGATAAAATTGAAACACATAATTCCCCTTCAGCATTAGAACCTTATGGTGGCGCTATTACAGGAATAGTTGGAGTAAATAGAGACCCGCTAGGAACTGGAAAAGGCGCTAAATTAATGTTTAATGTATTCGGCTACTGTTTTGGAAGTCCATACACTGAAAAAGTGCCAGCAGGCGTCTTACATCCAAAAAGAATCAGAGATGGTGTCCATAAAGGGGTAATCGACGGTGGAAATCAAAGTGGCATTCCTTTAGTAAGTGGCTGGGAGTTTTTTGATAAGAGATACATGTTTAGACCAATCGTCTATTGTGGTACAATTGGTATCATGCCAGTTGAGATCAATGGTGAAGCGTCCCATCTGAAGAAAGCCGATCATGGTGATTTGATAATTATGGTTGGAGGGCGAGTAGGAAAGGATGGAATACATGGTGCGACATTTTCTTCAGCAGAACTTGATAAAGAATCTCCTGTTCAAGCTGTTCAAATCGGTGACCCAATTACACAGAAAAAAATGAGTGATTTCATATTAGAAGCCCGAGATTTAGGATTATACAAATGCATAACAGATAACGGTGCGGGTGGTTTATCTTCTTCTATTGGGGAGATGGCTAGATATTGTAACGGATGTAAATTTGACTTAGAGAAGGTTCCATTGAAATATCAAGGGTTAGACCCTTGGGAAATACTAGTATCAGAATCACAAGAAAGAATGACATTAGCAGTTGAACCTGATAAAATCGAGCAATTTCTGGAACTAACTAAAAAAAGAAGTGTAGAATCTACAGTTCTTGGATTTTTTGAAAATTCTGGAAAATTTCATGTAACTTATGGGAACAAGACAGTTGCTTATCTTGATATGAAATTTTTACATGACGGTTTACCAAAAATGGAACTAGAAGCACTATGGAAAAGACCAATATTTGAAGAGCCTGAGTTTGAACAACCTCCTAATTTGAACGAGACGTTAGAAGAGATGTTGAAACGTTTGAACATATGTTCTAAGGAAGAAAAAATTAGACAATATGATCATGAAGTTAAGGGACTTAGCGTTATCAAGTTATTAGTGGGGGAGCAATGTGATGTACCCAGTGACGCAACAGTCTCCTTTCTTGAATATGGTAGTATGGAGGGCCTAGCAGTAGCTGAAGGGAAGAACCCCCATTATTCTGAGCTTGATACGTATCATATGACTGCATCAATTATAGATGAGGCAGTTAGAAGAATTATCGCGGTTGGGGGAAAATTACCTAGCAAAGATACTGTGTTTTATGGTTTAGATAATTTCTGTTGGAATATCTCCACTCTAAATTCTGAGGACGGTATATATAAACTCGCTCAATTAGTTCGGGCAAATCAATCCTTAGCTGATTTTTGTAAAGCGTTTAAAATTCCTTGTATTTCTGGAAAAGATAGCATGAAAAACGTTTGGAAACTAAGGGAGATAGATAATGGAACAGAAGTAGAAAGAATAATTTCGATTCCACCTACACTAATGTTCTCTGCAAGAGCCAAAATAAATGACATTAGCAAAACTGTAACAATGGATGTAAAGAAACCAGATGATTTAGTGTATGTTGTGGGTTTAACTCTTGATGAGTTAGGTGGCTCTGAATATTATTCTTACATGGGCGAAAAACTTCGAGGTAAAAGATACTTAGGAAATAATGTTCCTAAAGTTGACGCTATACGTGCAAAAAAGATCTATCAAAGTATTAGTGATGCAACTGAACTAGAGCTTCTAAATTCTGTACATACTCCAACGATAGGAGGTTTGGGTATAGCACTAGCAAAAACCGCTTTTGCAGGTGGCTATGGAATGGACATCGAATTAACGAAAGTTCCTTATGAAGGGAAGATAAGAGATGATTTCATATTATATTCACAATCGAATAGTAGATTCATCATAACTGTTTCAACTGAAAAAAAGGAACAATTTGAAAGAATAATGGGAGATAATATTTATTCACAGATAGGAATTGTTACTCAAGATAAAAGATTGAAGGTTAAAGGATTAAATGGAAAGTATGTAATCGATTCAGATTTAGACAATTTAAAGAAAGCATGGAAAAGCACTTTAGGTCGTTAAAATGAAACCAAGAGTTTTAGTTCCAGTTGGATATGGATTAAACTGTGAAGAAGAAACAGTTTACATATACAGATTACTGGGTGCAGAAGTAGATAAAGTTCACATCAACGACTTAATAAATAAACCGAAAATGCTAAGAGAATATCATGTAATTGATCTTATCGGTGGTTTTGTAGATGGAGATCATATTACTGCTGGAATAATACACGCAAATAGATTAAGATATAATCTAGAAGAGGAACTTCAAGAGTTCATTCAATCAGGTAAACTTTTAATTGGGGTATGTAACGGCTTTCAGACGTTGGTAAAAGCCGGACTCTTACCCGGATTTGATGATGATTATAAAACTCAAAGAGTTACGCTAATTTACAATGATTCCGGAAAATTTGAAGACAGATGGGTTCATCTTAGTGTAAATAAAGATTCAAATTGCATTTGGACAGAAGGTATAGAAAACCTCTACCTTCCAGTTCGACATGGTGAAGGAAAGATCAGAACCGATCCATCTGTTTTAGATGAATTAAATAGGGGTGACCAAATAGTCTTATTTTATGCGGATCCAATTGATGGAAAACCAACTATGGAATATCCCTATAATCCAAATGGCTCTAATATGGCTATTGCTGGGATTTGTGATCCAACAGGAAGAATTTTTGGGTTAATGCCACATAGAGAAGCATTTTGGTCACCTTATAATCATCCTAAATGGCATAGATTGAAACTTGACGGGAAATTACCTAGCGAAGGACCAGGTATACAAATATCAAGAAATGGAATTGAATACGTAAGAGAGCATTTAATTTAGTTAGATGGGGTCAATCACCCCCTACCAAGTAAGGGGGCTTGTTTCGTGAGGAACAAGAGTAATTGGTTGATTAGCCTAAGAGAGGTCATATAGTTTATGACGATATCTACGTTATCAGGAGAGTTAAAGAACACACCAAGGGATGCTTCTCTAGTCCCTTGCTCTGTAAACGGTGGTTTAAACAGAGAGGAAACTCTCAGTGATCATCGTATAGTACTGACTGATAACCTTGGCGAAGAGAACCTACTCCCTTGGTGTTGGGAGCGGCGGGACTTGCGAGTACCCGTCATTAAAACACACCTATGGATACCTACCCCTGTGCTCGCAGAAAGGGTAGAGTGTCCAATCCATTCCCCCAACAAGCTGGGGGGTCTTCTTGGACGGAAGTAATAAAAATGCGATATTCAGACGTAGTGGATTACGATATTTTAGATCCAGTTAAAAGGAAAGCTTTAGAATTATTTCAATCAACATTTGGAACAATTGAAGATAGATTACGAATAAGAGTCGCCCCCGTTGGTGAAACCGCAGCTGTATTGGATTTTCTTGATTATGATTTTATGTTAGCGTTTAATGTTGAGGGACTTGGAACAAAAAATGTGATTGCAGATAGAATATATCAAGAATTAACTGATAAAAAAGAAATTGCTAAAAAAATGAAGGCTAAAGAAGCCTACCGGTTTATTGGTCAAGATACTGTGGCTATGTCCCTTATAGATTTATTAGCAGTAGGTGCAGACCCAATTGCTTATGGAGATTTGATAACAGCAGGAGATTCTGATTGGTTCCAAGATCTTGAAAGGGTAGATGAGTTACTATATGGTTTTAAAGTTGCTGCAGAATTAGCAGGTTGTGCTATACCCTGCGGTGAAACCCCTACTTTACAAAATGTAGTGTATCCAGAAACCTTAGATTTAGCTGGTGCCTCTGTTGGTATCATTAAACCAAAAAGTCGTTTTATGTATGGCCAAAAGATAAAAAGTGGAGATTGTATCTATGGCCTTCCCAGCGATGGAATATGCTCAAACGGGGTTTCAAAAGCAAGAAAAATTGCTGAGAAATTACCTGAAGGATATTTCACAAAATTACCTAATGGTAGAGAATTGGGTCAGGAATTACTAACGCCTACACCTATTTATGTAAGACCAGTAATTGAAATGCTTGATCAAGGAGTAGACTTACATTATATTGCGCCAATAACTGGACATGGATGGAAAAAAATTGCAAGAGCGCGATTTCCATTCACATATGTCATTGAAAGTGTACCCGAACCACCTTTATTATTTCAAGCTCTAGTTGAATTTGGGAAAGAATACGGCTTCAATGTTTCTGACGAAGAAAACTATCAAGTATGGAATATGGGAGTTTTTTTGGTATTGATAGCACCCACAGAAGCAGAAGAAACAATAAAACAAATTGCAGAAAAATATAAAAGTGAAATATACAAACTAGGTTTTGTAGATGAAGGAGAAAAGCGGATTTTGATTAAACCTAAAAATATAGTATATTAAGAGCAAGATTGATGAATACTTCAATTTAGGAATTGATAAACTATTGTATATCAAGACAATAGAGATTTTGCTAATATATTTTCTTTGAAAACAAATAGAGAAAACAGGAGCTATGTTTTATGCGAAATAGAAAGATCCTAATGATTCCAGGCCCTTCTGAGGCTCATCCTGATGTTTTAAATGTATTATCACAACCAGTTATGCCCCATTATGGAAATGAATGGGGGGACATATATGAAGATACTTGCCAACAACTCAAAAAAATCTTCAACACAAAACAATCAGTTATTATTCTTGCTGGACCTGGAGGCTTAGGTTTAGAACTGTCTGTTGCAAACTTAATTGAACCAGGCGATAAAGCAATTGTTGTCCATAATGGGTTTTTTGGAGAACTATATGGACGAGTAGTTGAATTATACGAAAGTATGCCTGTTGTCACAACAAGAAATTATGGAGAGGCCGCTGATGTTAATTCAATAAAGGAAAAGTGTGAGCAAGAAGATATTAAAGCAATTTTCCTGGTTCATAATGAAACATCAACAGCTGTAGCAAATCCAGTGAAAGAAATAGGTGAGATAGCAAAAAAGAATGGTATATTGTATGCTGTTGATGCAATTTCATCTTTTGGAGGAATGGAGCTTCGATGTGACGATTGGAACATTGATGTATGCGTAGGCTATGCAAGTAAAGCGCTAGGCAGCATTATGGGCGTTACTCCAGTGATGCTCAGTGAAAAAACATGGGAAGTAGCTAAAAACAGAAAACAGCCCATTAGAGGTAGATATTTGAATCTCAATGTATGGGAGGAATACATAGAAGAATTGACAGAAATAGGGCATCCATTTCCTGCATCTGTGCCAACTTCAGTAGTACTGGCACTAAGAAAAGCAATTGAATTAGCGCTAGAAGAAGGACTTGAGAATAGATATAAGAGGCACGCAATTTCAGCTAAAGCCGTTCGCGCAGGAATTCGAGCACTTGGTTTACAATGTCTGCCAAAAGAAGAAATCGCTTCTGACACGGTTACAGCCTTCAGATTACCAGATGAATTAAATGAAGACGAGGTTAGAAGAATCATTAACGGGAAGTATAATATCATGGTTTCTCTCATGAAAAATCTAATTGGTCTTAATGGCATTAGAATTGGACATATGGGTGTGACTGCCTCACAGTTTTATGTGATACCTACTCTAGCCGCTTTAGAACAAACTCTCTCTTCACTTGGTTTTAAAACAAAACCTGGGTCTGCAGTTATAGCAGCAATGGAAGTATATGGACAACACAACGCAATACAACAAGCAAAATGAAAAAAATAAGGACATAGAAGTCTAGGTTCCCGTGAAGTCGTGATAGTAAGTTATTTGTCTATTATCTGTTGGATTCATTCCTGTTATTTATAAACTCTGAAGATCTGTTTAATGTACTCAACTGAGTTCAAAATCTATTTGACAAATTTCTGCTGGGCGTAAAGCGATGCGCTTAACTTGAGGGCTCTTACCAGTCACTAAATTGATTGCACCTCGTAGTATTCCTCCTACTGGACAGGCAGTATGCCCCTCAAGGTCATAACCACCAACTCGTCGTGGACAAATAAGACATTGCTGAACTGCAATATGAGCGGAGTTATTGTCAAAGGAAATTTCGAGATCCTCTGCAATTCGTACCTCGTCAAGGACACTTTCAATGACTTCACTCTTAGAAGAATTGGTATTAATTTTCTTTTGATTTAACAATTCTTTGGCAACTTCTTGCCCCATCCAAGTTGCTAACACATCCATGGAACCCTGTGGGCCAAAATCAGGACTTAAAATATGAGTTCTTGACTTGACGAGTCCGACTCCTAAGCCTATAACCATCCGATTTAAGAAATTCCTGCTGTAATCCTTCCTTCGAAAGAACCTAAATAAATCCATGAAATAATACTCTCCTTAAAGTTTTTTAATTAATCCGTCATTTACATAACGTTCGCAAATTGATTGTAGTTGTGGAATGTCAATTCGTTCTCCAAGCATTTCTTCAAAGGTAGCTATCCGTTGTCTTAGATGACGCAATGAAAGTGTTCCAGCATCACAAAGTACTCGGAGAATTGTTTTGTCTAATATGAAAGAGGTTTTTTCCCTTTCTTTAACTTCATCATAAGTATAAAGGGCTTGATAGTGAGGTTCTCCACTCTGGAGCACTATTTTACGTGCCCTTGCATTCCATTCTTGTAATAGTTCATGTCCTATTTGCTGGTAATTTTCATTTAAACTTCTAGAAGTTACAAGTCCACTAGAATGTTTTTCTAGGCAAACAATCGCAAATTTCTCACTCATTTCGTTGAGGCATGACTCTGCAATTTCATGAGGGACACTCATAGTGGTAACAAGCACGAATGTGCGACTTTTATTTGTATCGCGGAGAAGATAGAGTTGTTTTTCACGAAATTCAAGTCGTGATAATATATTGCCTTGCCAATAAGTCGAACTGACTTCATCTATTGCCGACATGATTCCAGCGGCCATAGTATCATTCCACATAGCATCAGGAGATCTTGCTTGACAAAGGGGCACTCCAGTCTCATCTAGGACTAAAAAAACGTCAATCAGATCTATAACCTCCTCTAGTTACCGCACCCAAAGGTAAGATAAAAATCTTCTGGTAAATTGCTTCTCATTTCAAACCTAATTTGTGCTAAGATAACTCTAGGAAAACGTTTTAAGGTAGTAAGGCATTTTCCTCTTCATTCGTTACTTAGTTAAGACAATACTAATATTCCAGGTATTTTCAATATCTAAGATACAATAGACAATTGAGTTTTTTATTCTACAAATTTATGTCGGAGTAAGTGAATTATTGAAAGAACAAAAACCAAAAATCATTGATATTAATCGCAAAATTTTTTGAATAGTCTACTTAAATACCATGAAGTTAAAGTAATACAAAATTTCAGTTTTTCCAATTCATATATCAGAAAAATCTCGAAGTGTCAATAAGACTTCTAGTGAACGAAACATATCTTCAGAAACGCCAAATCTTAATAAATCTCTCCATATTCTAACCATTTTGAAACCCAATTTTTTTGATGATTCGAAAGCATCATGTTCATCATTTTCCCTAAACTGCCACCTAATTTGATTAAAAAGTGTTTGATAGGCTTTTTTAAGTTCTCTGGTTTTAATTTTTTGTGCGTCTTTCGTTTCTAAATCACAAATAATCTTATCGCTCGTTTTATCAGAGATTAATTTAAAATTGTTATATATATTAGTTTGTAGTTTTAACTTATTTAGAATTTCTTCTAAAATTGAGCCCACTTGTTTCATTGTTGCCAGTTTTATACTTTTAAAATAGAAAATATACTCATTAATTAGCCACTCATAGAACATTTTAATGTCTTGCTTGAGTTCTATTTCATCTTTTAAGTCTGGTAAAGCACTTGATTTTAGATTTTCTAATGAGAGATCAGTATGAAATAATTTTGAACCCTCTGTTCCCCTGTGTGCAAGATCTGCGTCGAAATAACTAAGTACAGCATGAATTTCTTCATTTTCTTTGCATTTGTGAAGAAATATACCAGAATACAGTCCTCCTCCCCTGGGATGTAATTGTTCTTTCTTAATAGGATGTTTGATTGTAGTTTTACATATTTCACAATACTCTGAAAAAATCTTTTGTTTAGACATTATCCTGTCACCCTGCTATAAATCGCATTCAATAGTTGAGTAAATACGTTTTCAACGTTTTCTCCAGTTTTAGAACTTGTTTTAATAAGCGAGTTAGCCGATAGATCGTATATTTTTATGAATTCCAAAATTTGTTCATCATTTATTGCTTCGGCACCCATTTCCTTAACAAGATCTAGTTTTGATCCCATAAACATAAGATCTGTATTGTCAATTTTCTCTCTGATAATATCATACCATTCATGGAGATTAAATAAACTAGAGATTCGTGTAAGATCAAAAGCAAATATTATCCCTTGTGCCCCCTCACAATAACTGGGTAAAATAAATCGAAATCTTTTTTCACCCCCGAAGTCCCACACTTGAAGTGTAACCATAATATTTTCACGTATTTTTTTTTCAAAAAGATAAAAAGATGTACCGATAGTCTTCTTTGTGTCTTCAACAAACTTTTTGGTAGCGTATCTATTTATAAATGTCGTCTTTCCAACGCCTCCTTCTCCTACGACAAGTATTTTGAATATATAGGTTTTTTTTTCGCTCTCCAAAGATTTCTACCTCTACAGTTACAGTTGGCTACTCCTTCTTTAATTTTGATTATCATAAGATCTTTGACGACACCGTCATATATATTTTTTATGCTGTTATTGCAGCACTCGACGTCAAAACAAATCTTAAAATTCTTCAATACCAATCAAGTTTACAAACGTAGCCACAATTAATTTAAGTCTGTTAGCTAGAATAAATTGATAAACTTTTAGATCATATGGACGGATTTTTTATGAGTATTCCTAAAGAAGAATTCAGTGAAAGGGTTGCGAAAGCGAAGAAAATGATAGAAAAAAGCGATTTAGGATATCTAATTGTTTCTTCTGTACCGGATATGACCTATCTCTCTAATTATACTCTATACACTGGGGCTGCGAGTGTCCTTATTCCAAAGGAAAACGAACCTGTGCTTTTGATAGATCAAGATTGGGACCTCTTAAGAGCTAAAGAAATCTCAGGTATTTCAGACACACAAGCTACTTCAGACCTAAAGGTTGGTGTTCCAGAGATTCTTAAAAATACCTATGTTGACGGTAAAATCGGGATTGTTGGCTGGAGCAATTTCCCTACTCCTCTCTACTTAGCCATCAAAAATAAATTTCCAAATGTAGAATTTATAGACGCAACAGATATTATAAGAACCTTAAGGATGATAAAAAGTCCTGCTGAGATATCATGCTTAAAAAATGCAGCAAGAATAACAGATGCTGGTGCAAAAACAGTCACCGAAGCTTTAGAGATAGGTAAAACAGAACTTGAAATAGTGCTCCAAGCAGAAGCCACTATGAAATTAGCAGGTGCTCGTGAACTGTCATTTCCGACAGTTCTTGGATCAGGGGATAGAACAGAGTTAATTGTTCCTCAGCCAACGGAAAAGAAGATAGAAATGAATGACCTCATTCTAATGGATCTTGGAGGTAGATATAATGGATATTGCGCAGATATTTCAAGAACAAAGATCGTTGGAACCCCAACTCAAGAACAGAAGGATCTCTTTGAAGTCGTGCTACAAATGCATAAAGAGGCTATTGAGACAGTGAAACCCGGGGTTAAGGCCTTTGAGGTGCACGAAGTTGGAAAACAGGTTGCACAAGAAGCCGGCTATGGAGAATATGTTGTGCATCTAATAGGACATGGTTTGGGGCTAGAAGAACACGAACCCCCCATACTTGAAACGGAAGAAACTGAACTAGTTCCAGGAATAGTTCATTCGATCGAGCCAGGCCTTTATGTACCAGGGGTCGGTGGGATAAGGGTTGAGGATACGGTTTTAGTGACTGAAACTGGTTGCAAATTATTAACTTCATTTGACAGAGATCTTTGAATTTCAGATGACACTCCCAATAATTAAAAAGGTATAGATGTACATGTAAAACCCAGTCTATCCAATTCGAGAGGTGAGTAAATGTCTGAACATCCTTTAAAGATTATTGAAACGCTCGATCCAGAACTTCACAAACTTGTACAGAATACTGCTGAATTTGCCCTTGAGGATGGTGCATTACCTCAGAAGTTTAAATTTCTTCTTGCGATGGCTCTAGATGCAGCTCATGGTGCAGTTCGAGGGGTAAAATTTTTAGCTCGAGCAGCAATGCAATCAGGTGCGACAAAAGAAGAGGTTATGGAAACATTACGTGTCACTCATTATGTTAGTGGTGCAGGGAGTATCTACACGGCAGCACAAGCACTAGGAGAGTTATTTTAACCAAAAAATTTACCGAGCGCTTGTTTTCACCCTTTTTGAAAGCAATAAAGGTGAATGGTTTGCATATTGATACTCACATTCATGCTGACGGGATGAGTGAAGATGAACTGAGAGAAATGGTTTCAAATAGTATAAACCGTGCAATTACTTGTGCATATTTTCCCGTGGAACCAAATTACCCCCAGACTTTAATTGACTTTTTCACAAGGCTTATTGACTACGACGTGCCTAAAGCCCGGGAATGGGGGTTAAATCTATACGCAGCGATAGGAATTCACCCTCGTTCCATCCCAAAAGCCGGCTTTGACATGATAATTGAAGTTATGAAAACCTTATATGAACATGAATTTGTAGTTGCCTTTGGTGAAACAGGTCTACAACTAGGTTCAAGCAAAGAAATTGACGCTTTAAAATCACAACTCGAACTAGCAAAAGATTTTGACTTTCCTATAATAGTCCACACTCCTAGTGCCAACAAACTCAAAATTACAGAAAAAACTTTACCTACAATTGATAAAATTCGAATCAATCCCGAATTAGTAGTCTTAGATCACGTTAATGCCGTAACTATGCCTAAAGTGGACAAATCTGGTTATAATGTGGGGCTTACAGTACAATCTGGTAAATTACTACCTGAAACTGCCGCTGATTTGGTTATTCAATATAGTGATAATAATACTATCGTGCTAAATAGCGACAATGGCTTTCGTAAGTGTAATATCACGAGTGTTGCACAGACGATTGAAAGTCTAAAATCTCATGGAGTTGAAAAAAATCTTCTAGAAAGAATATCTCATAAGAATGCTGAAAGAATCTTCAAATTTTAAAAACTAATCATACTCCGTTAGGTTTTCTTTTTTGCGGCTTCTAATTTACTTTTCAAAAGTTTATTGTTAGGATCGATTTCCAATGCCTTCTTTAAACATTTAATTTCTTGATCAAGATTTCCAATTACCCCATAAGCAACAGCCATATTATACCATGCCCTTTCATGTTGAGGGTTGAGTTCTATTGCTTTTTCACAATTTTCGATTACCTTTGTATGATCTTGAAGTGCACCATAAGCTAGTGCCATAGCGTTCCATGCTTCTTCCAAATTAGGTTTGATTTTTATAACTTTTTGAAAGCACTCAATCGCTTTATTATGCTCACCAAACATGCCGTAAGTAACACCCATATTGTACCAGACCTTATAGTGTTTTGGATCAATCTTTAACGCTTTTTCGTATTCACTTATTGCTTTTTGGTACTGATTTTGTACAAAATACTCATATCCTCTTTTGAAGTAATCGTCTACTGACATGGACCTCCCTTCCTCAGTGTACTCGCCATTTTTTTCGACTAAAAAGTTTTTTGAACCTTCCCTTTTTTTCAGTTCTTGGTTCCATTACTTCTTCTATAACTTCTGAATTACTAGTATAAAGTTGTTCCATTTCATTCTGATTACTTGAAATTTCTTCAGTTTCAACTTCTAAGTTATCACTTTCGTTAATTAATCCTTTAGGGTTGGATGGGGAGTTCTCCACCATTTTAGTGAAATTATCTAACATTAAAGACTCTTGTAGTTTCATTTTATTTGAAAGATGCAAAATTCTATCTGATTTTTCTGTAGCATCGGCTTGCAACGACATTGAACAACAGGTCTGAAACGAAGGTTTCCCATATTCTGAAATAAATAACCATGCCTCTTGATATGGGCTTTTGTCATTTCGTAATTCCAAATAGCGGTCGAATTCAGTTCCCCCTGTTTTTACGCCATCATGTAATTTGATTATTAATTCACGAGGATATTCTGATAGAAAATCAACAAATTCTATGAATTCTCCAACACTCACACGTTTTTCAAGCCGGACTTCTCTAGCGACTTTCAAAGCAAAATCAACTGCTTGCTTCAATTGTTCGATCCCATGTTTTTGATAATACTTATAAGCAGTAGCATGCGCCTCAATAAAACCTCTTTTCTGAAGAAACTCTTCTACGTGCAATTCGCCAAGCCTGATTTGATTTTGAAGTAACCTAACATGGATTTTTCCAAGTCCAGCTATCACGTCTACAGCGTTGCGAAACTCAATTATACTCATATCTAGATCACTTGATTCTTCTTAAGAAAGGCACTACTTCGTTGTATTTTAATGTTTTTAGAACAATTATCACTTGCTAGAATCAAACAAAATCAGAATTTTAGGATGAGAAGTTTTTTAACAAGCTCTTGGAGAAAAAAATACTTGTATATCCTTTTTTTTGATTAAGGAAATAAAAAATAAAAACATGGTGACATTATCTGCGTTCTTTAGTAGACTAGACTTAACAACATCCAGCACATTTGGATACAGCTGACATTCTTCTTTTTGCTTTTTTCAAAATAATCACCTTTGTACTAACAAGGATTTTTTTTAAAAAAGAATTTCGATTAAGGTAAAGCAAGCCAATGATTCTTGAAAACTAAATGAAGATATCATTTAAAATTCAATTTTCAAAAGTGTTGGCAGGAGTTTTTTAATAATTTAAAAAGCTAATAAAACTAATCTTAAATAAAACTATCATTTAAAGAAATCATTTTTCATTTCTACCGCTAAGACTATTCAAATTATTGTCATAATCTATAATATAGCATTACCAAATAGGTTAGTTTTATATACTTATCGATCCATATCAATATATAGATATAAAAAAGGTATAGTTTGTGGGAACGTCATTTCCTGAAAATTACATACTGATGATCTGATTTTCGTGAAGTATTTCGTGTCTATTAGCCTATATGCTCATCGTTAAACCTATACAGAAAACTAATATTAGGGGAATAAAAAATGAGTGATATAGAGATTGAAAGAAGAACTAAAACTAATGAAGACATCAGCTTCTGTAGGGAAATTCGCTGTAATGAATGTGGCTCACTTAATGTTGTTTGTGATGATACTCGGGGAGAGATCATTTGTAATGACTGTGGATTGGTTATTGAAGAACATATGGTTGATACAGGGCCAGAATGGCGTAGCTACACGGCGGAAGAACGAAAAAAGAGAGACCGTGTAGGCAGCCCCATGAATTATTCTATACATGATAAAGGCTTGTCCACAATTATTGGTCCAGAAAATAGAGATAGTTATGGAAACAATCTGGCACCTCGTCGACGAGCAGAAATCTATAGATTGAGAAAGTGGCAACGACGTACTAGAACGCACAGTTCAAGGGACCGAAACCTTATACAAGCTCTTAGTGAATTAGATCGCCTAGCAAGTCAAATGGGCATTCCAAAATCCATTAAAGAAGAAGCAGCCATTATTTATCGAAAAGCATTAGAAAAAAAGATGAGTAGAAGCACTTCAATAGAATCCTTGGTTGCTGCTTCGCTTTATGCAGCCTGTAGAATTAGACAAATCCCCCGTACTCTTGATGAAATTGCAGAAAAGTCACATATTAGTAAAAAACAACTGGGACAAGCGTTTCGATTACTTGCAAGAAGAGTTAACATGTCTATTCCGTTAAGTACACCAATAGACTTTGTCCCAAGATTTGCTAATGACCTAGGTCTCTCAGTAAGTGTATCTAGCAGAGCTAAAAAACTTCTGAAAAAAGCAAAAGAGGCAGGTATTACCGCAGGCAAAGATCCAACTGGAATGGCCGCTGCCGCGCTCTATATTGCTGGAATATTAGAAGATGAAAGAAGAACACAGCGAGAAATTGCGCGGGTAGCACGAGTCACCGAAGTTACAGTTCGAAATCGATATAAAGAGCTAGTAAAGTATCTCCAGATTGCAGTTGCAACATGAAACTCCTACAGAAGCTTTACTCTTTTTTTAACTGAATTTTTTCTTATACTGAACTGATTTCACTTTTTAAAATTCTCTTTCAACATTTAAGTTGAAAAAAATTGACTTTTTTTGCGTTAAATTATACCAACGATATGTTTATGCTTAAGAACTAACAGAAAGTTATGAATTTGTTAACTCTTTTTTGATTGATAAATATCATCACTTGTTTTACTTTTTGCTTAATGCTGTTAATTGACTTAGAAATTAAACTAATAATAGAAATACTTTTACTTTCACCGATCTCTCTATATTTAAAATACAAGATTTTACAAGTATATGTGAGATAGGTGATTATTATGGTTGAACTGGAAGAACTACCAGGTGTAGGCCCAGCAACAGCTGTAAAATTGAAAGAAGCAGGATACGCGTCTCTTGAAACATTAGCCGTAGCTTCACCCAAAGAACTATCAACTGCTGTCGATATTGGTGAAACTACCGCTCAAAAAATAATTCAAGCGGCACGTGAGCAATTAGAAATAGGATATTCCACAGCTCTAGAATTCTATGATACACGTAAGGCTGTTGGGCGTATAACCACAGGTAGTCAACAATTAGATGCAGTACTAGGTGGTGGTGTAGAAACCAATGCCATTACTGAATTTTATGGGCCTTTCCGATCAGGTAAGCCGCAACTTTGCCACGAATTATGTATAAAGGTACAACTTCCTCCAGAAAATGGAGGATTAAGTGGTGCAGCCTTATATGTTGATACTGAAGGTACTTTTCGTCCTGAACGTATTGTTCAAATGATGGAAAAGGAAGATCTTGAAATTGATTCAACCTTACAGAATGTAGTCTATGCAAGAGCATACAATAGTGATCATCAGATTTTACTTGTTGAGGAATCAGCAGCTATAATTAAGGAAAAGAATATTAAATTAGTTATTGTGGATGCACTGACTAGTTATTTCAGGAGCGAATATACTGGTCGTGGAACACTTGCAGAGCGACAACAGAAACTTAATAAACACTTACACCAACTGCTCCGTCTTGCAGAAGTGAATAACTTAGCAGTTGTGGTCACCAATCAAGTGATGTCTAGACCAGATATGTTCTTTGGCGATCCCACAGCTCCCGTTGGTGGGCATATCGTAGCCCATGCATGTACTACACGTATTTATTTGCGTAAATCCAAAGGAGATCGACGGATTGCACGAGTAATCGATAGCCCCTGCCTTCCCGAAGCTGAGGCTGTATTTACAATCCAAGAAGGCGGTATTGGAGACCCATAGAACTTTTTTTCTTTTTCTTATGGCGTAGAAAGTTGTTAAATCATCTCATTCATTAGAAGTCTAGATTAGTGCCCAAAATTAGAGGCAAAATGGAAAATAGAAATGATTTCGAGTAAAATATGTGCTCTTTAACAACTTTAAAATGTTTAGATTTACCTTTATCCCAAATTGTCCATTTAGAAAAGCATCATAAAGATTTTTGTGGACATCGACTATATGAAAGAACTTTTCTAGAAATCAATCAATAAGACAAATAATTTTTTTATTTTCACCGCTAAAATTTTACATTTTTTCCTTATAGTATCAATTTAAATACTTTATCTCCTTATATAGTAAAAAACTAATGATATTTATAGGATCTTTGGGAAAGTGCGAGAAAATTATGAGACCTTTTTTTAGAGAGGCATTATACGCACTAGAATAGTTGCGTCTACCCTTTAACTAATTTAGTTCTTTGATAAGTTAAAGTAGAGGCAGTTGCTAATAATGGAGGATTGGTAATCATAGAAAAGTGTCAATTAAAACATGATGAAAATAAGTGTTCTGAGTTTGAATGTGGATCAATTAACCTCGTTTTTGATGACTCCCGAGGTGAACTTATCTGTGATAAGTGTGGTCTAGTTATCGAAGAACATATAATTGATAGAGGACCTGAATGGCGAAGTTTCACAACTGAAGATCAAAAGAATAAAAGCCGCGTAGGAAGCCCTATTAATTATACTATTCACGATAAAGGATTATCTACAACACTTGGTTATGGGTACCGAGACGCCAAAGGAGGAAAAATCGCACCAGTGAGACGAGCAGAAATCTACAGATTGCGAAGGTTGCAAAGAAGAGCACGGATTACCAATTGTAGGGAACGAAATCTTGTTCAAGCATTTAGAGAGTTAGGCCGCTTATCAAGTCAATTGGGTATTCCAAGATCTACGAAAGAAGAAGCAGCAATTATTTATAAAAAAGCGTGGGAGACTAAAATGGGAATAGGCATATCTACAGACGTTATGGTTGCTGCTACACTTTATGCCGCCTGTCGAATCAGAAAAAATCCTCTCACCTTAGATGAAGTTGCAAAAAAAGCACGAATCAGTAAAAAAATACTTGGTCAATGGTTTCTGCGTCTTAAAAAAACGATAAATCTTTCAGTACCATTAAACACGCCTCGTGACTTTATATCACGCTTTTCTAATGAATTAAAACTCTCAGACAAAGTCGCCAGGAGAGCCATAAAAATCCTTGAGGATGCCAAAGACGAAGGTATCACAACAGGAAAAACGCCAACTGGATTAGCTGCTGCTGCACTTTATTTTGCCGGAGAACTTGAAGATGAAAGAAGAACAAAACTAGAAATTGCAAAGGTAGCACAGGTCACAGACGTAACCATAAGAAATAGATACAAGGATTTAGTAAAAAATCTTGAAATAGAAGTTACAGTGTAAGTGCTTTTAAACCATTTTTATTTTATTCCATTTTCTTTTCAATAAATTCTCCAATTTTTCTAGTTAGATTTCTAAATACTTATTCGCCCTTAAACTCAATAACTTCTTCGCAGTACTGGTTTCCCATTGGTATTGCCTTCGTGAGCTTGTATATTATCTTAAGATAAGGATATTAAAGTGTGTTATTAAACTTAAATACCAGAAATGCTATAGAATATTCGGAGATGGTGCTATGGCAAAAACCGACGTATTGACAAGGGATGATTATAGTATATACACAATCTAAGCTTTTGAATTCTTCTGTACCAATGGTACAAAACCTTCTAGCAAAGGTTTGACAGCATTTAAAAGTTTATTAGGAGACTTTGTTTTAGATTTTTTCATTCTACGGCATGGATGAAAATTTTAAAAAAATAAAAAATTTCAAAGAATTCAAATGGTGTTTAATAATGAAGAAGAACACAATTATATTAGGTCTCGTTTTTCTTCTTATTATTCTCATTTGTACACCAAATATAACGAGCGCAAAGCCTGCGGAAAGAAAAGATTGGCACGAATTTGAGGATGAGGATGAGAATGTAGAATTAGTGATTATTACATATTTCACCTCCGATACCTTGAAAGAAACTGAAAGGTCAAATCTTCTTATCGAGGCAAAGATAAAATTCAAATCATCCAATATTGTTAATATAACGATAGCTGCACCTTATAGCATTATAGAACATCCCACTCGTAATGAAACGAGATATGAGTCAGTATTTTATGCCGATCCAGAAGATTCTGTAAGAATATCAAGTTTGTTTAAGGAATTATGCTTATTATATAGTCCTAAAGAGCAAGAGGCGAATATTATGGGG
>NZ_JAHPYX010000012.1:0-15462 GCF_019058535.1 Candidatus Borrarchaeum sp. | reverse complement strand
GATCTGTATAAACCTCTGTATCACCAGAGAGGCAGACACATAGATTAAGTCTGAACGTCCTAAAAGGCATAACTTTGACTTCATGTGCCATAATCGACATTCTATGGAGAGAGGGTTGACGATTGAATAATACAATATCTCCTTTTTTTAAATGACGCTCTACTACATATCCTGGTCTAAGGGCTTCACTCACTGTAGTTTTATCCTTTACAAACCGTAAATCAACTCGTCTTCCGTCGCTACGAATGATATAATTCGCACCTGGATGATCATCATGCCCTCGCATCACAAGGTCTCTCATTTCTTCAATATTCCATTCCGTAACACGTTCTGGAATTGTTAAAATTTGTGCAACTTCTTCAGGTACGCCTACTTCGTTAATACCCAGATTTGGATCCGGTGAAATAACAGTACGTGCTGAGAAATCAACACGTTTTCCTGACAAATTGCTTCTAAAGCGTCCTTCTTTTCCTTTAAGTCTTTGAGATAGAGTTCTTAAAGCCCTTCCTGACCTATGACGTGCAGGAGGAATACCTGAGACTTCATTATCAAAAAAAGTCGTAACATGATACTGTAAAAGTTCCCACAAGTCATCAACAATTAATTGCGGCGCACCCGCCTCAATATTTTCGCTTAACCTCTGATTAATCCTGATAATGTCAACTAATTTATGTGTAAGATCATCTTCTGAACGAACACCAGATTCCAAGGTAATACTTGGACGCACGGCAACAGGTGGAACCGGAAGTACAATAAGTATCATCCATTCTGGACGTACAACATCTGGATTAATCCCAATTAATCGACAATCTTCATCGGGCATTTTTTCTAAGATTGCCCGTATGTCGCTTGGAGTTAAACGGGCGGCACCAGACTCATGTTCTTCATAATAAGTAGTTGGTTTTTCAAGACGAATTTTCAATTTCTCTTTTCCACAATCGGGACATGTATTTGTTTTTGTTGCTTTTTTTAGGACTTCTTTTACAAGCTCAGGATCTAGTTCGCCCCATTCCTCTTCATATATATCCATTTTTTTAATAAAATCTTGCCTTTCATCGTCATTTAAACTAAGGCGGGAACAATCTCTGCATATTGCTCTAAGAGTCTTTTGGATAATTTTTGCGAAGCCTACGTGTATTACGGGGCGCGCTAATTCTATATGACCGAAGTGTCCAGGACATTCCCCCACCCTATTTCCACAGCTCTTACAGGTTTGGCCCGGTTCAATGGTTCCTAATCGACCGTCCATTAGTCCCGAGTCAATAGGGAGTCCATCTTCATCGTAAGTGTCAGCTGTGATGATTCTAGTTACGGACATCTTTCGTATATCATCTGGAGATAGTAAACCAAATTGGATTTGATTAATAATTTTTGGAAGTGTAGACATTTTATTTATTCCCTCTCAAGCAGGTTCTTTTAATCTTAAACGAGGAGAAATTCCAAGACTCATTAATTCTTGAAGTAACAGTTTAAATGCGTAAGACATAGTTACGCGGCTCACAGTTGTCTTGTCGCCACATATAGGGCAATAAAAACGATCTCTTGAACGATCTTGTACTGCTAACATTCCACATTCATCACAAACTATTACAACCGTTTTGTCTGACTCATCTAAAAGACGTTCCTTAAGTAATAGCGCTGCACCATGACCTATCAAACAGTCTCGTTCCATTTCGCCAAATCGAAGTCCACCTTCTCGTGCACGTCCTTCAGTTGGTTGTCTAGTCAAAATTTGGACAGGACCTCTTGCTCGGGCATGCAATTTATCAGCGACCATATGGTGAAGTCGTTGGTAATAAACAACGCCAATAAAGATATCCACCTCAAATTTTTCACCAGTCATGCCGTTATACATGCTCTCTAGTCCTCTATGATCGAAGCCAGCGTCTCTCATTTCTTTTTGTAATGTTTCTTTGCTTCCAGAAAATGCAGTGCCATCTTTTCTTTCACCTTCGATGCAGCCTACTTTACTTGCTATAGCTTCTATTATTTGCCCTACAGTCATTCTGCTGGGTATCGCATGAGGATTAACTATCAAATCAGGAACTATTCCATCTTCCGTAAAAGGCATGTCTTCTTGTCGAACTATGATTCCTAGAACTCCTTTTTGTCCATGTCTTGAAGCAAATTTATCTCCCAGTTCTGGAATCCTTTGATCTCTGACTCTTACTTTTACTAATCTGTTTCCATCAACAGTCTCCGTTACAATGACTGAGTCAATAACGCCTCGTTCACCGTGGCGCAGGCTTATTGAAGTCTCCCTACGAATAGGGGCAGGCATTTCAAACTCAGTATATTCTTCCAAGAATCTAGGAGGACTAGTACGCCCTATAATCACATCTCCTCCAGTAACATCAGTTTCTGGCTCGATAAGGCCATCATCAGCCAGATGTCTATAAGCTTCACTAACTCTATAGCCCCTTACATTTTTACCAGGTATTTCAAAACGATCCTCTTGACCTCCAGGATATCGCTTCTCTTCTACATCATAACATCTGAAAAATGTAGATCTGGCAAGACCTCGTTCAAGTGATGCCTTATTTATTATCAGAGCATCTTCCATATTGTAACCACCATGACTGAGGATACCAACAACAAAGTTTTGACCTGCAGGACATTTATCAAAATCAATTACATCCATCGCTCGTGTTTTCACTAGAGGAACCTGTGGGTAATGTAGGAAATGCCCTCTAGTATCTACACGTAGTTGAAAGTTCTTAGCATATAATCCAAGAGCTTGTTTTGACATCCCCGCTTCATATGTATTTCTTGGTGATTGATTGTGTTGTGGAAAAGGAATAATGCTTGCACAAATTCCCAAAATAGTCGAAATATCGATTTCAAGATGTGTGTGCGACGGTGTCAACTCTTCTGAGTCAATAGCGATATATACATTTTCTTCTTCTTCCGCATCAAGATACTCGACTAATCCATTAAGAATTAGATCGTTCCATTTCAATTCTCCTTTTACGAGTTTTTCAACGTGTTTAGGAGTAATTTTAGGTTGTCCATTCTCTACGATCATTAGTGGACGTCTAACACGCCCAATATCACAATTAATCTTTATTTCGTCAGTTTCATGATAATATGCAACATTTATTGAGTCATCAATTTCATTAGCACGTCTTGCCTTCTTAATTTGATCAACAAGTGCCGTTGGATTCGGATGAAACCCGATAAGCCTTCCATTAAGAAAAACACGTGATTGATTTGCTTCCTTTCCTTGTAGTTCGTCCCAACTCTTTACTCCATATGTTCTGAGTATCTCCTCAACGATATACTCATCTAACCCTACAGAGATATAAGCCATTAATGCAAGATTCTTAACCAAACCACAATTTGGTCCCTCTGGTGTTTCGTTGGGACAGTTATGGGTAATAAAACCGTTAGCAATAAAACTATGTGTATTCTCAGCAGTGGTAAAGTCACACATTATATCTTCATCAACCGATTGTATTGATTTTAATGGAAGATAAAGCATGCCAGTTTCAGCATTTGCAGCAGTCTTTTCAAAAAATGCTCCAACTGACCATGATGATTGTGGATGTACTACTTGCCTATCCTGATCTTTTCGTTGTATTGTTGAAGTAACTATACGATATCCTAAACCTAGTTCAGTTGCTATTTGTTTGGGTTGCATTCCCTGGTTGTACAACTCGATTGTTTTTTCTCGATCTTGAACTCTTTTAATTATTTGTTTTTCTCGATAGGCTAAGAATGCGCTGATTAGCTGGGCTTTATTTTGCTTTTCTTTGCAATATCTGTAACCAACATTATCACAAAGTTTTCTTATATTGTCTTTCGATGCGTCAAAAACTAGGTGAACTACTTTACGGTTTGTAGTTCTAGAATTCTTAGTTTTGATATGATTAATTCTAATGTCAAATTCTTCGAACATTTTCTTTAATTGTTCAAAGAATTCGATTTGTGAAATGACATGTTCTGGAGTTTTGTGAATTTCGATGTCGGGAAGTCGTATTTTATAACTATCTCGACGACCGCTTCTCTTGTAGCTCCACGCAGCGGAACCATCTCCCCCCATAAAAGCAGCAATAAATTCTCGTTTCACTAACTTATTAGTATTTGATAGCCATTTTGGAAATATGCTGGCTTGTTCGGTTCTTTTTCCTGATGGAATTCCAAGAGCGTGCATAAATCGTTTAAATGATCCACCTTTTGTGGTTAAGTAAGTTGCATATTGGATAATACGCTCGCCAATTTCGTCCGTAAAGGTACCTTCTTTTCGCGAAATTTGGTTTGAGGAATATCCCAATGTTTCAAGATCTTGTATTACTGTTTTTGCATCTTCCTCAGTTCCTAAATAAAATTCAACAGTGTTAGTGACGCTGCCATCGGTTAAGATGATTCCCATTAATCGTGCAATAATATGAAGATGTTCATGATCCGAATCTAAAGGCAAAAGTCCCAGTTGTTCTAGTTCTTCAGCATCTTTTACAAGCATGGATTTTTCTTCTTCTGATAGTTTTTCAGTCCAATTTCCATATAGAAACTCATCTCTATCGAGTATAGTAAATACAGCATATTTTTCTATCTCTTCAGAAGAGATATCATTAAGTACAGGTCTATATAAAACACGATCAGTTAATTTTAAATCACCAGCTTCTACCCAACCTCTGTCAGTAAGAAATGGATGATCTTCAGTAGCCCGTATCCTTTCTCCAGTTATAGTTTTAATTTCAAAAACACTTTTTCCTAATTGATACGCGGAGATTTTTTGATAATCTATGATTTTCGATTGAATTTCAGCATGAGAGTATTCATCAACAGTCACTATTTGGGATCGTTTGAAATCTTTCTCAAGAGCAAGAATTGGTAATTGAGAAACACCATCCTTTAGTAGCACTTTGGTATCTGGTGAGACGCATACCTTCCCCCAATGAGTGGGGTGAAGATCTCGCGCCTCAAAATGAGGTTGGCTACGACTTAACGGAGAAACAACACGACGAAGGTGACTTAATGTAGACATATAATTAGTACGGTCTAGTAACTGACTGACTCCTGCTTTACCGCCTACCCAATTCCCAGTTGCTAAAGCGTGTCTTAAACGCTCAGTAATTACATCTGCCCTTACTGCCGTTTTTATATTCGGTTTTTTCCCTCTCACTGCAGTTCGCTCAAGTTGATAGGTAATATCTCTTACCAGATTTAAGAAAGCAACTCTAAATAGACTCGTTAAAAGATCACCTGCTAATTTCAGTCTTTTATTAGCATAATGATCTTTATCATCGGCGTTTCGAATATTTAGGAAAAGTTCAAGTATTCGTTGTGCCATTTGACTCAAAAAATAAGCTTTTTTCTTTCGATCTGCCTCTTCTGTACCTATGTGAGGCAATAAGTATTTATCAAGTACCTGTTGTGCCCGTTTAATTCTATATTCACGCATTTGTCCAACCGCTACTCGTTTTCCAATGTAATCCAATGCGTCATCAATGTTTTTAATTTCTGTGGCTTCTCGAATAGTTGGTATTAGTTCCCGGATCACTTCAGGCCTATTTGAAATCGCATCAACAATACTCTTATCGGTTTCTAGTCCAAGAGCTCTTAAGACAGTTGCTAAAGGAATTTTTCTTGGAACTGAAGGGAATGAAACTCGTAATGAACCGTCATTTCTTCGTTCTACGGTAACAGGTGCTCGAAATCCTCTTGCTGTAGAAAATACCTTTGTAATATGTGTACTTGTTTTGCCGCTACTACTTTCTTCAATCAAGATCTTATTTGGGGCAAGATCTTCTTGTGTGACTAGAACTCTTTCTGATCCGTTAATAATGAAATAGCCACCAGGATCGCTTGGATCTTCACCAATCTCAACTAATTCCTGTGGTGACATTTGTGCTAAAAGGCACTTATTTGATTTGAGCATGACCGGTAGGCGACCAATATAGACATTAGCCGTTTCACCAGGTATCTCCACTCCTTCATTGAGGTCTATTGGTGTCATTTCAAGCTGTAAAGGTGCGTAATATGTCAAATTTCGGATTCTAGCTTCCATAGGTGTTATAGGTCGAACTGCTCCATCTGCTTCGCGGATGGTAGGTTCTCCAACCTCTACCTTACCTAACTTAACATAGAAGCCTGGAATGTCAGGCTCTATTTTTTCAATCTCATCAACAATTTGCTGAATACTACGTCCAATAAATTCATTATATGAATCTAAATGTTGTCTTACAAGACCTTTTTCAATAAAAAACGCCTTCATTAATTCCCATCTATCTTCTTGAGAGAGCATCCGCGCACTTCCTTTTTCATGGATTATAAATTACAAAATTCATTTTGAGATAAATATTAGATGACCTTCACTTACTGGTTCATTAATTGTCTCAATTTTAGCAATATAATAATGTGAAAGGAGTTATGTCCCCCTAAAGGCTTATTTATTCTGAAATCATTCTCCTGAAAAATCTGCTAGCTTACCTACCCAACAATGTCCGAATCTTTTTTATAACTTTTGATTCTCCTTCTGGCAGAAGTTCGGTTATTGTAGAATTGGCGGGCCCGACGGGAATTTCAGATCCGTCGTTGCGCTTGGATCCTTTGAACCCGTGGCCATCGGGTGTCTCTGCATTTTAATCGCTTAAGCTTTATTTACTGCTTAAGTGTAATGCGTAAAAGCCCGACGCTTACAGCCAAAGATATTAAGGCTTTGTCTACCTAGCTGAGCTACGGGCCCGTCCTATTTAGTAAATGGCCGTAAGTGAGATTATATACCTTGTATCTATCTTTTTTTTCTGTTTATCCATGCGCTGTAACTACTTAGAGTTTTAATGGATGGCGCCCTGGCCGGGATTTGAACCCGGGTCCTGGGAATTGCCCAACTTATGCATCAAACGCACATAAGTGAGTGACAGTCCCAAATGATATCAGCTAACGACTTGGTGATAATCGTTAAAGGCCGTGCTACACCACCAGGGCACTTAAGATAATTCCTTTTAGGGATTATGCTCAGTTCAAAGAACCTAAAGAGGGAGTTATTATTTTATTAAGGCAGAAAGGTTTACATCATACTTTTTTAAAAAGTTTATGGAAGTGGACATTTTATGTAATAGTAGCTAGATATTCAAGTAAATTTGTTGAGTTAGGGATATCAAGTCAATTTGTGGTGATCTAATTTGTTCTTAGGAGATTTAAAAATTAAGGAACTCATAACTGAGCATCAACTGGTGCAAGATTATGTTTCTTTAGAGAAACAGCTCCAACCTTGTGGCTTTGAATGCACTATAGGAACTATTTTCACTCTCGAAAATGATATGGGCGTTCTCGATTTTGATAATTCGAGACGCAATTTACCTAAGCGAAAACAAAAAGAATGGGATAATAAGGATGCTGTGATTTTACAAAAGGGCTTCTATCTTGTAGAAACTAACGAATCTCTTACAATGCCCGATGATTTAGTAGGTATCATTAATCCACGCAGTAGTCTTCATAGAATGGGGCTCTTTTTAAGGGAAGCACTGATTGATCCTGGTTTTAAAGGGCCTTTGGTTGTCGGTCTGGCCGCATTTTCAAGAGTTCAACTCTATAGAGACGCTCGAATCTTACAAATATCTTTTGCACGAGTTTTAGATATTTCTCTTTTATATGATGGAATATACAAAGTTGTTTAACATTCGGAGCCTCCTGGAGCGAGGCGATCAACTCAAGCAGGATCCTACTACTGTCGATTTTCACGTAGTAGTTAGTTTTGAATATCAAACATATTTATAAAGTCCATACTCAAATTAACTAATTTAATACAATTTTTATGGAGACTCAGTTGTATTCTTATAAATATTTTAACAAAAATGTTACAAAGCAAAGGAGTGCTTCAGTAAATGTCTGGTAATTTAACACAATTAGAGCAAATAAAAGCCCGTTTACGATGTATAGAACTCTTAAAAATCCTTAAGAAAAGAATGACTTATGAAGAACTATCAAAAATTCTGAAAGTCAGACCACAATTACGGGGTGAGTCTAAAAATGATTCAACACCACGTCCACTTCCTATTACAGTATTAAATCGATACATTAGAGGTCACGTCTTACCAAATGCGGATCGTACGGAGGAAATGTTAAAAATTTTGGAAAATGAAATTGACCTTGTGAAAGAAGTTAGAAATCGATTGAAATTTGACAACGGATACTTTGATAACACATCGTTATTAGGTGATACTCTATTGCTCCGCTATGTTGCACGAGTTATAACGCAAAAGTTTGCTAAAGATGGTATCACAAAGGTTTTAACAGCGGCAGCAGATGGAATTCCGATCGGAACCCATATTGCAAATGAAATGGAAGTTGATTTAGTGATTGCAAAAAGAGTTAGAGAAGTTGGCGTTAAAGAATTTGTGGAAGAAACGTATATTCCCAGTTTTTCAGGAACTAGGATGTCTTTGTATATCCCAAAATATAGCTTTTCAAGAAAAGACAGAGTTCTAGTTGTAGATGATGTAGTTCGCTCAGGAGAAACACAACGAGCCTTAATAAACATAGTAAAAAAGTCTGGGTCAGATGTGGTGGGACTTTTTATTCTAGTCGCTATTGGAGATTCCTGGCGTGAGGAAATTATATTACCTGACGAGAAGATCGAGACAATCCTTAATTTACCCAGCAATCGCTCATAATTATTAATCTCAATTCTAGAAACACTAAATTCTCTGGTTTGTTTATGAAAAATGAATTAGTTTGGGGCGGAAATAGAGTAAACAAACAGCGAGAACCTATACCTGTTTTCGAATATCGAAAGTTATTTCCAAAATATCCATGGGCCTTCATAGACGACATTTCCGAAACAGACAGAGTTGCAGATGCATATAGAGCTATAAAACATCCGTGCACTCAAAATTTTGTTGAATTCGTGTTAACGAATTATACACCCTCACATAAGAGACGATTTTTGCTTATTTTGCCATGTAGTAAAGCCAAGCCTTACAGTTTATCTACTTCGTATCTTTCATTATATCGTCCTCTCATTTATCTTTTCCTAGGACGCGATATAAATGATAAAAAATGTCCCATAGATGTTCTTACAATAAGCGGGATCATTGGCCCAGTTCCTTTAGAATTAGAAGAATATAGTCCCGCTCCAAATTACGATTTTTCTTTAAACAGCATTATTGGAGTTTCTGAATCAATGAAATTATTTGAATTACTTGCACAACGAATATCTGACTATTTAAACCAGATAATTGGTTTTTATGATAAAGTGTATTCACTTGTAGAAAACGCATATAGGACTGTGATAGAACTAGCGCTAAAGCAAATCCAGATTCAAGATGAAAATGCGCTAAAAAAGATTTATAGCCCCCCTACTTCCTCATCAGATCTCTCGGAACTGGTTAAGGTTATGATTCAATTAAAAAATAAACTCTATCCAAACTATGAGATTCAGCAACAAACTAGAAATCGATACTTTTTTGAGACTTTGAAAAAACGACTAAGAACTGCAAGTAGGATAATTTGTGAATTAGATTCACGAGTCTTGTGTTGAGTTTCCATTAAGACTATTATAATACAGAATCAAGCAGATGCAAGTTCACGTTCTTTTAAAACAGATTTTAACTCACTCATTAATTCTCCATGAGCGCATCCGTAATTCATTCCAACTGGTGGCATAGAGATATTTGAAAGCATAGGTTTTGTGGGAGGAGATGCTGAGAAATAATTCGTTTGTGTAATATTATGTGAAGATGAAAAACCTAACACCCTTAGAGATTTTATTTCATTTATGAGAGTTGAGAGTACTGCTTTAAGCCCCCTAATTTCTTCTGCCTGGCTGTCAATTTTGTGCAGAACCGCTTTCCTTGTATTTAGAATGTCCTTATGGACTTTTCCCTTATGAATTCTCAACCCTCTATAATTCTTGAAAGGTTGGAAGCAAATCTCGCAATAAATCACCATATTTAGTACTTCTCATAGAATCTTTTTAGAAAAGAGAGAGAGGGGTGAAACTGAAATAAGATAATTCTTTTTGTCATTTTCTAAATAGAGGTGGAAGTTCTACTAATTTTCGGCATAAACTGAGGAGATCACCATTTTTTCTGGAGCACCCCAGAGCGGGGCGACTAATTAAGATTTAATAGGTTAAGTCGACTTGAAAAAAATAGAATAGTAAAATTATCGGAAAATTTTTGTTTTTGATCTCAAAAGGGAACTGTGAAGATATATGAAACCATTTGAATGGAAACAGGACACAAAAACATTAATCTTTGTAGATCAACGCGCTCTGCCTTCTTTAGAATATGTAACTTGCTCAAAGTTAGAAGACGTGCTAGGCGCCATAAAAAACATGGTTGTCCGAGGGGCTCCAGCCATTGCTATTGCTGGCGTATATGGACTGGTGCTGCATGCATTTCATATCAAACAAAAAAGCTATGGCTCGGTCGATTTTGATAAATTTCTAATTGAATTAAAAAAGGGAGCAGCCCAACTAATAAAAGCACGTCCAACAGCAGTGAATCTTTCATTAGTCCTTGATAAGGTCTTACAAGGCATTTCAAAACTTTCAACCACAGAGGAAATTGTACCATTTATTTTGAGAGAAGCAGAACTAGCAATAGATGACGACCGAAAAATGAATCTCCAGATTGCAGCAAATGGCCTTGAACTCATAAAGGATAATTTCACCATTCTGATCCATTGTCACACAGGTGGACTAGCAGTAGCCAGCGGTGAATACGGAACTGCTCAAGGGATAGTTTCGCTTGCTTCTGAAAAAAGGAGAAATGTAAAAGTGTTTGCTACAGAGACTAGACCTTTTCTGCAAGGAAGAATCACTGCATTTGAACTCGCCCAGGAAGATGTAAATATTACTATTATTCCAGATAACGCCGCAGGGATACTTATTTATCGGAAACTTATAGATTGTGTAATTGTTGGCGCTGATCGCGTTTTATCTACAGGTCATGTATTTAATAAGATCGGAACATATGCGCTTGCGGTTTTAACAAAACATCACAAGATCCCTTTCTACGTAGCCCTTCCTATAACTACTTTTGATTTCGTACATAAACTAGAAGATATCATTGTCGAACAGCGAGACCCAAAGGAAGTTAGATTTTGTAGGGATCAACAAATAGTTCCTAATGATGTGCCAGTGTTAAATCCCGCTTTCGATATAACACCACCTGAACTAATCACAGCTTTAATCTGTGATAAGGGAGTCATATATCCCCCATTTGAGGAAGCTTTAGCTGCACTAAGAGAAGCTCCTTAAATTGGATGGTGCGTGATTTCATTTAAAATGGACCTCAAAAGCTGTGCAACTCTCGTAGGAATTTGCGTTAGTTCAGGCGAAAGACCTTCCCCAAAAGACACATCTTTTATTTGAATACCAAGGAACTTTATTTTTAATTTTAGTTCGCTCATAAGATACTTATTAAGGAGAGCAAGAGACATCTTATGAGTTGAAACAGTTATGTTATGAATTTCATCCATTTGAATGAGTTCGATTTCACCCGGTTCTTCACCCATATCAACGGCATCTATAATTAAAAGATGGCTTGGATTCCAGCTTTCGATAGGGCGGATAAAGTTTTCTGGAGTCGTACCTGTATTTAAAAGAAGAAATGGTGAGGGTAATGGGCCAAGATCTTTTAGTTTTTTAAAAATCGCGATCCCTATCCCGTCATCTCGTCTCATTTCATTTCCAATGGCAATAATCACGATATTTTTTGCACCTGTAAAAAATGCTTTTAGTTTATTCCATAATATTTGGCTCTTTTTATCAAGATTTTCAGGAGACTCCGATGGGTGAATTCTAGACATAGTATTCTCGCCAATAGAGGGTTTATTTGAATAGTTTTAAAAATGTATTATTGCAACTCTTTTGATGAGATCAAATAATGCAAGAGGGACTTTTGTGGTTAATTCGAACGATGAAACTTCAATAAATGAAGAGGAGAAAGAAGAAAGAGAACCTTATCCAACCCAAGACGGCAAATTAAAGGACAATTCTGTAATAGTTGAGGAAGGGGCAGATGTGATTTATGGAAATGGATATTATGGCTCCTTTGATGAAGATCGCAAATTGCTGCTCTCTCCTATTGAAAGCCTGCTCTTAGTAGAACGCAGTAGATTAAATGTAACCACTGATGACGAGGATGAGGCGTTCACATTCGATAAACTTCTGACATATTTCCTAAAAAATGATCCACAAATTTGGACAAGATATTTGGTTTATCGTGATTTGCGATCACGAGGATATATCGTCAGGGCAGGACTAGGTGACCCAATACACTACAGGATATATCCTCGCGGAGGAGTTTTAGGAAAGGATGAGGCAGCGTATCTTGTTTGTATTGTTGTAGAGGGCACTCCTTTTAAACTTGATGTTTTAGATAGCGTTACTCGTCAAGCGCGCAATGTAAGGAAAAAATTGGTGCTGGCGGTGGTAGATAATGTCGGCGAAGTCACCTATTATTTAGGTACTCAAGTCAACCTTGCAGTTAAAAAGCAAATATCGGATGTAACGGGCAAAGGTGGCATTCAAAAATCTTAGAATAACAAATACATTTTCTGTAACACTAAGTTTTTGAGAAAATGTGATTTTGTAATTTAATTTTTGTTTAAACCCTTCATTAAAAAATTATTAACGACAGAATAATGGTGAGATCTTTGAATCTCGATGAAACCTCTCAAGAGACAATTAGAATCGTTCCAGATACGTCTGTTATCATTAGCGGGGTACTGGCAGATAGAAAATATGATATTCCAACAGAAATTTTGATTCCGCGAGTAGCCCTCAGTGAGCTAGAATATCAAGCCAATCTTGGAAAGGCTACAGGTTATGTAGGATTATATGAAATAAAGAAATTAAAAGAAGTAGCTGACGCTATTGATAATATTCTTGACATTCAGATAATAGGTGAACGGCCTGGATTAGAACAAATTAAATTGGCCAGGGGCGGCGAACTCGACGAACTTATTCGTCAAGTAGCGAAAGAAAACAATGCAAAGTTAGTTACTTCCGACAGGGTCCAAGCTCTTGTTGCAGAAATAGACGGAATTCGTACAGAATATGTCAAGCCTAAGAAAGAAATATCACAAATTCAAATTGAAGATTTTTTCACAGGAGATACAATGTCTGTTCATTTGCGTGAAGGCGTACTCCCTATGGCGAAAAGAGGCACACCTGGTAATTGGTATCTTGAAAAATTTGGCGATCTTCCATTAAAACGAAACGAATTGCAGAATATTGCTACGGAATTAATCGAGAGAGCGAAAACTGAAAGAGGTTCTTTTATTGAGATAGATGAACCAGGTGCTACTGTACTTCAGTTACAACAATATCGTATTGTTATAACACACCCACCTTTCTCTGATAGATCTGAAATCACTATAGTTCGCCCAATTGTAACAATGACCATTGATGATTATGATTTATCGGAAAAACTTAGACAAAGAATTGAAGAGCAAGCAGAAGGAATTATTGTCGCTGGAAGACCAGGATCTGGAAAATCAACTTTTGTTCAAGCCATAGCAAATTTATTTGCAGAAAAGCAAAATGTGGCGACCCTTGAGAGGCCACGTGATCTTCAAGTTGGGCCAACAATCACCCAATACGCGCCATTGGGTGGTGATTTTGAAAAAGCTGCCGAATTACTTCTTCTTATAAGGCCAGACTTTGTAGCATTCGATGAAATGAGACGTACAGTTGACTTTCGAGTCTTCGCAGATTTTCGAATGGCTGGAGTCGGTATGCTTGGCGTTGTACATACCTCTAGACCTGTAGATGCAATTCAACGACTTATTGGACGGGTGGAGTTAGGTGTCATCCCACAAATAGTAGATACTGTAATCTATATGGATTCAGGCCGAATAACTAGCGTGTATTACTTACAAATGCTTGTTAAAGTTCCAAGTGGAATGTTCGAAGCAGATCTTGCCAGGCCTATAATTGAAATAAAAGATTTTGAAACAGATAAACTGCTTTATGAACTTTACACATTTGGTGAACAGGTTGTAGTGATCCCCATCGGTTCCACAGAGAAACAAAAAGTTATCCCTAAGATATCTGAGGAAAAACGAAACACTATTCTGTCAGTATTTGAACGATATGTACCCTACGCCCCTCTTGAAATAGAACCGCTTTCAGAAAACAGAATTATAGTTCGAACGACTAAAGAATATGTGCCCCAAATAATCGGAAAGAATGGTCTAAAAATAAAAGAAATTGAACAACAATTAGGTATTCGAATAGA
This sequence comes from Candidatus Borrarchaeum sp., assembly GCF_019058535.1. Taxonomy (NCBI): domain Archaea; kingdom Promethearchaeati; phylum Candidatus Borrarchaeota; class Candidatus Borrarchaeia; order Candidatus Borrarchaeales; family Candidatus Borrarchaeaceae; genus Candidatus Borrarchaeum; species Candidatus Borrarchaeum sp. Next base: position 1,267 of record NZ_JAHPYX010000012.1, on the reverse strand, counting down.
GGTTCGTGAAATAGATGAAATGGGAACTGAGGAAAAGATTCCAATTGATATTTCGGTAAAAAAGAAATTTATTATGATTAGGGCTCAAGAGCACCCAAATGAGTTGTTGGTTCTCTATGTTAACGGAAAACAACTTCTTACTGCTAAAATAGGACAGAAGGGGATATGTAGGATTAGAAAGACCTCGAAGGATGGGAAACGACTTATTAGAACGCTACAAGAAGGTAAAAGGATTTCTGCTAAAAAATATTAAATCCTTCATTTGAGTATTTATCTTCGGAGAATATCTTCAACTAAGTTAATCGAATAGAGGGCATTTTAAATGGACAGCGATGAACTAAAAAAAATGTCAGCAAAAGCTGCGCTTGAACAAATCAAAGATGGAATGATCATTGGAATGGGCAGTGGCTCAACTGTTATGCATCTCATAAATTTGATCGGTCAGAGAATTAAAAACGATGAGATAGATATTATGGCGGTGCCAACTTCATATGAAACTGCACAGTTGTGTATCTCTTCAGGCATTCGTTTAACTACCTTAGATGAGCACCCATCTTTAGCGCTAGCTGTTGATGGAGCTGATGAAGTAGATCCTAATTTGAATCTCATAAAAGGTGGAGGTGCTGCACTTACTAAAGAAAAAATTGTTGGGAGTGCTGCAAAACTTCTCGCGATTTTAGTGGATGAAAGCAAACTTGTTAAAACCCTAGGAGAAATCGCCCCTCTTCCTCTTGAGGTTCTTCCTTTCGCGAAGTCAACTGTACTTAATCAACTCAAAGAATTTGGTATTCCTCAAGTTCGAATGAGTAATAGAAAACTTGGACCTGTAGTAACAGACAATGGCAATTTTATCATCGATATATTTGATCTAAGAATTAGAGATTATAGTAAAATGGAAAAACAACTAAACGCAATTCCAGGCGTAATTGAAAACGGTTTGTTCGTAAATATGGCTGATATAGTCTACGTAGGCTCAGAAAAAGGCGTAAAAACATTAACAAAACTTTAATTAAAAATTAGCAAAAGAAACGTAGACGCATGCTTTTTGTAAGTATTTTTGTAAAAATCCAAAAAATAGAGAAGAAGATTACGCAGGTGGTTTCTGCATATATTTTTTGAGTCTTCTTAACTCATTTAACATTTCTGATCTTAGTGAGGCCACTGTCGCCATTCCTGCATCAACAAGGTCTTCTCCAGGTGCTGGAGGTGTCGTTGGAGGTGCAGTAGGAGTTTCTGTTGTTGGAGGCGCTATTGGGGGTCCTGCTGG
>NZ_JAHPYX010000082.1:0-3586 GCF_019058535.1 Candidatus Borrarchaeum sp. | reverse complement strand
TTCAGGAAGCCAGCCTACTTGTAGGGTGGTAGTTCACCGATATGTAGAGAACACATTTCTTAAAAAAGTAAAGAAGTATGCCATATTGAAACACTGCACAGGTTGGAAACAGATGAATAACGAAAAGAACACGTCAAAAGATATCGGAGACAGGTTTCAACAAAAAACGAAATACCAAAGAAACAAATTACCAAGACACTTTATGGACTGGGATAACAAACCTACGCTCTATAAAGCTTATGAGGATCCTATTGAGGAGCTCTCACTACCTGAACCTGAATTTAGGAATGAAGCTAAACTCATGGAGGTTTTAGCTAGTAGAAGGTCGAGAAGAAACTATGATCCGCAAGAATCAATTGATCTTAAAACACTCTCAACCCTTCTATGGGCGACACAAGGAGCAACTTCAAAGCATGACACCCCGTTTGGACCTCTTTTTTTAAGAACAGCACCATCAGCAGGCGCATTATATCCTATTGAGACTTATTTGAATGTTCGACTCGTAACTGGCCTTGAACCTGGCATTTATCATTTTAGACCGCATTACTTTGATCTTGAGTTATTAAAGAAAGGTGATCATTCAGAAGAGTGTGCAGCAGCTGCACTCAACCAGAAGATGGTTAAATCCGCACAAGTTACGTTTGTATGGACAGCTGTTGTTGAGAGGTCAAAATGGAAATACCTCCAAAGAGCGTATAGATACATATATCTTGATGCAGGTCATATTGGACAAAATCTTTATCTAGCAGCGGAAGCGCTTCAGTTAGGTTGCTGTACAATTGGTGCTATTTTTGACGAAGAAGCGAATAAATTACTAGATGTGGATGGTGTCAACGAAACCGTTGTCTATATGGCAACTGTTGGTGTACTTCGAAAGTCAATACAAGACTTTCCTTCTATGCCGCCATAAACATCATTATATTTTGAAATCTCAAAAAGTTAGTCTCAATGTTCTAGATCACAAAAGGAAAAAGATTTACGAAAGAAACCACCAATAGATAGGATGGGGGTTTTGAATTATGCCAAAATATGTAATTAAACCAAATGTATATTGCATCTCTATCAATGACAGGACAACTGACCTATTCGAAGGACTTTGGCCAGTAACGGAAGAAGGCGTCTCATACAACTCGTATATGATCGTTGACGAGAAAAAGGTGTTGATCGATTTATCTAAAGCATTTAAAGGGGACGAATTCTTTGACGCGGTAGAAGAAATTATTCCAATTTCAGAACTTGACTATGTAATTATGAACCATTTGGAACCTGACCATGGCGGACTCGTAACCACTATGCGAAGAATCAACCCTAATTTAACCATCTTGTGTACCGACAAGGCAAAAGAAATGCTTGCAACATTTTATAATATAACTGACAACGTGCAAGCTGTAAGTGACGGAGAAACCCTTGATCTTGGCACTAAAACTTTACAGTTCTTCCATGCACCCTTTGTACACTGGCCAGAAACAATGGTAACCTATGATACTGCTGATAATATTCTCTTCGCGTGCGACGCATTTGGCGGGTACGGAGCTATTCGTGGTGCCATCTTTGACGATGAAATCAAAGAAGAAGAGTGGGAGTTCTACATAAGAGAATCACTTCGCTACTATGTGAACATCGTTGCGAAATTTAGCGGGCAAGTAAATAAAGCAATAAAAAAATTAGTTGACGCAGGCCTCAAAATTGATGTAATCGCTCCTTCTCATGGAATTATCTGGCGTAAAAACCCAGGGCAGATTATCGAGTTATATCAGAAATGGGCAGGATATATGCTTGGGGAAACTGAGCCAGGTATAACTGTACTTTATGCAAGCATGTATGGCAATACAGAAGCAATGATGAATGCCGTAGTTCAGGGAATTTCTGAAGTTGGTGTACCAGTTGAAGTCTTTGACGTCGCAAGAATTAACGTGAGTTATATTCTTCCGGCGCTATGGTCCAATAAAGGCATTATGATCGGTGCTCCTACCTACGAAGCAGGTCTCTTTCCTCTAATGGTTTATGTCTTAGATATGGCGAAACGTAAACGCATCCTTAATAAAAAAGTTGCCCGATTTGGCAGTAAGGGATGGAGTGGTGGTGCACAGAAAGAAGTTGAGGAACTGGTAGAGCGCAATAGATGGGAACTCACTGATTATTTTGAGTTCACCGGTCATGCTACAAAAGAGGAATTAACAAAAGGTGAAGAATTCGGTAAGAAGTTTGCGCAACTCATAAAGAGTTCATAACGAACCGATAAAGGTACTGCCTTCATTCTTTTTTTTCATATTTAATCGCAGATGCATTCATTTTTTTTGCTTTCGGACATACTTAATTGCATTCATGCCCGCTACAGCACCTTCCCCGGCTGCAGTGACTATTTGCATCCCACCACAAGTGACATCCCCAGCAGCGAACACGCCGGATAAATTGGTTTGTTGCATTCTATCAACTTGTATGCAATTACGCCCTCCTATTTTCACTCCTGCCTTTTTGAATAACGGCGTCATTGGGATCGCTTTAAAAACAAACACGGCATCAATTTTTAGTTCCTTTTCTCCCTCATCATTTTCAATTACAATACTTTCTACTTTCTCTTGTCCCTTAATTTCTTTTACAACAGCAGTTTCAATTATTGGAATATTCAATTCTTTGATTTCTTCAACTAGTTCTGGTGAAACCTTGAGCCCATCGGGGTCATCGAGGATCCAGGTAACTTTGCAGCCCATCTGATGAAGAGTTAAAAGGTCTTCTGCGGCCTCATTGCTATTTCCGATTGCCACTACCTCACGTCCTCTGTAAAGAGGTCCATCACATGTGGCACAATAACTCACACCCATTCCTACAAAGGATGCTTCTCCAGGGATCAGTTTTTTCCTTGCTGTGCCTTTACCAGTAGCAATAACCACGGCAACAGCGGATATCGCATTTTTTTTGGTGGTGATAAGTTTAGGATCACCCAAGACGAAATCGGTTACTTCCGTTTCTATAATTCTTGCTCCAAATTTTTGAGTATGTTCTATGAACTTTTCGAGAAGATCTGCGCCTTTTATAGAAGGGATTCCTGGATAATTTTCGATTAAATGCCCCTTACCTAAATAAGATTCTGACTTTTTCCCAACGATAATCGTATCTAATCCCGCGCGTGCAGTATAAATTGCTGCTGCTAGACCAGCAGGTCCAGTACCGATGCAGAGGACGTCAGTGGATATACTTTCTAATGTAGGACCAATATCTACACTAATTCCAAAATCCAGCTCCATCAAAAAACCTCCACTGAAGGAATGTTTCTAGAAAAATATATTCTTTTTAGTATTTTAAAAATTGAAAACCTAAAAATGAATTCACTATAAAAAAGGGATAAGTGTGGTTTTTCGGGTTAATCTATGTGCCTAGCACTGCAGAAGATAATGCTAGGTTGCAATGCATTATTTCCTTTTGTTGAGTCGTTGCTTGTTCGCCGAAAACATTGTATCCGATGAACGGTGTGTCACCAAGAGCCATTTTTGCCTGTTCGACTACTTCACCGACTCTATCCCCAATTGCCAGTCTACATCCAGCACAGTGGACGAGAAAACCGAAACTTGGTTGTGATATCTTGCCC
>NZ_JAHPYX010000081.1:0-16951 GCF_019058535.1 Candidatus Borrarchaeum sp. | reverse complement strand
GTAATTAGTTAAGTTTTCATAACAAATACTCATATTATGATATGCGTCAAAGTCCTGTGGATTGATGCTAATTGCCCTCTCATACGCTTTTATTGCGTTTTCAAACTGATTCAGGTATCTATACGCATTACCAAGGTCAAACCAAGCGTCTCCGTCCTCTTGATCAATATTGATTGCCTCTTTATAGCATTGTAATGATTTTTTAAAAAGATCAACTCTTCTATCCTCTTCTCTTGTCCAATGTGCTAATCGTTCAGCACAATACCCACAATGAATCCATGCCACTTTATGTAATGGATCAAGTTTTGTCACTTCTTTAAAGGCTTGAATAGCATCTTTATAAAAATCTTGTCTTGCCATTATACCTGGTGGGTTGTCTCCTAATTTTTCTTTGGCAGCACCAAGATAAAACCAACCATTAACATAACTACCGTCTATCTTAATAGCTTTTTCAAAGCAATCTACTGCCTCCAGATAGTCAAATGAATTTCCTGTACTAGCTTTATCAAATCCTATTTTTGCCCACTCAGCTGCCGTTTTTCCATCAATTTTTTCTGTGATTTTGATTCACCCACCTTACTTTTTCCTATTCTGTTTTGATACGTTTTTAGGCTAAATGAAAATATCGAGCAAAGAACAAATAATAATAGAAGGAGAACTCGAATATAAAGTAATAACGTTCATTGGACCAAAAAAACTATTTCTGTTCCTTATTATTGAGTTCGAAAGTTCGATGAAAATTTAGTTTCAATTTAATTTGTTTTAGGAAGAATCACGTGAAATGTACTTCCCTCTCCAACCTTACTTTCTACCCATATACTGCCACCATGCAATTTCACATATTCTTTTGAAATCGCAAGCCCTAATCCAGTGCGTGCGAATTCAGATTGAAAACGAGAAGATTCAGAGAAATCAGTTACATGGAAAGGTTGGAAAATCTTTTCAAACTCATTTTCTGGAATGCCAATTCCAGTATCTTTCACAGAAACATGGAGATTGAATTCTTCTTCTAGAATCTTAACTTCAATCATACCGCCATCAGGCGTATACTTTATAGCATTTGAAAGTAAATTTGTGAATACACTCCGGATCATGTCTTCATCGATTTGGATCTGAGGTAATTGATTTGGAGAATGAAGTTCAAGTTTATGACCATGAATTTTTGCAATTGGTAAGACTTCATTAATAACCTGACCGATGATTGTGTCAAGTGAGCCTGATTCCTGCTTTATTTTTCTTGTACCTGCTTCGAGCCGTGTATAATCAAGAAGGTTATTAATAAGAGCCGCCAATCTATCTGCATTACGTGTTATAATCTTTATCTTATCGTGGACTTCATTAGGCAGTTCCCAATATCCATGTTCACTTTTTATTTTAAGAAGCTCTACATGTGCTTTCATCGCGCTTAAAGGGGTTCGAAGTTCATGTGCTGCTAAATTAATGAACTGAGATTTTATTTTTTCCACTTTCTTCTTTTCAGTGATATCACGAACAATACCCCACATTCCCGTTGCTTTACCTTCTTGGTCTTTTATGACCCAGCTCCTTGTTGAGACCGGGAAGATTTTTCCATCATTCCTAATCCCTTCTGCTTCAAATTCATCTGAATAGCCTCGTTGAATTATTTGATTTGTAATAATCTTTGAAATCTTAGCATTCCATTTTTTAGGTGTGAGTTCAAAGAAGTTCATTTTATTGAGATCTTGCTTAGTGTATCCAATCATATCTACTAAAGCTTGATTACAGTCTATAATGTTTCCTTCTAGGTCAATGGAAACGATGCCATCTATTGAAGATTCATACAAACCTCTATAGCGCTCCTTTGAGTCCTTGAGATCTGAGGTCCTCTGTTCAACTATTCGTTCAAGATTTTCTGTATATTCCTTAATCTTTTCCTCTGCTTGCTTCTGAGCAGTAATATCTCGAATAATACCCCAAATTCCAATTATTTCGCCTTCCTGATTTTTTATGGGCCATCCTCTGATAGCAACTGGGACAGTTGTCCCATCTTTTTGGATATATTCTTTTTCGAATTCTTCTGCATAGCCTAATTCAAGTAATTGGCGATGATTTTCTTTACTGGCCTTATACCATCTTTTAGGCGTGATGTTGAAGATGTTAATGTCACGTAGTTCTTCCTTGCGATAACCGAGCATTTCTGCAAATGCCTGATTGCATTCAATTATATGTCCTTCTGAGTCCAATGAGACTATACCATCAATAGATGAGTCATATAGTCCACGATAACGCTCTTCTGAATCTTTTAGAGCATTTTCTAGTTCTTTTCGTCCTGTGATATCCTTAATAGTTTCTACAACTGCTACTACGTTTCCTTCAGCGTCTTTCATTGGAGAACTTGTAACCAAAGTATTCATCCAACTTCCGTCTAAGCGTCTGACTGTTTGTTCCGAAGCAAATCTTTGTCCTTCAGTAAACACTGTTTCGACGGTACATTCAGGGCATGGTTTATCAAAACCTTTATACGTTTTATAGCATTTTTTACCTATGACGTCTCCCCATATATCTTGTGTAGATTCATTTGCCCAGATTATGTCTAATTCCTCATTTTGGATCGTGATAAGATCTCCTATACCCGCTAAAATTGCTTTTTGTTTTTCTTCAGAGTCACTTAAGGCTTTTGTCCTTTCCTCGACAAGATTTTCGAGGTTTTCTGTATAATCTTTAAGTTGCTTTTCCAAATTCTTTAATTCAGTTATATCCTTAGCGACCTCTACAACCGCAAAAATATTTCCCTCAGCATTTCGTACAGGAGAACTGGTAACTAAAACGTTGCTAATTGTTCCATTTGTATTCATATGAGATTGCTCTGTTACTACTGTTTTCCCTTCATTGAATACTGCTTCAACAGTACATTCGGGGCAAGGTTTAGTTAAGCCCTTATATGCCCTATAACACTTTCTTCCAACAATATCTCCATAACGATCTCTCACTGCTTGATTTATCCAGATGACGTCCAAATCTTTGTTATGAATTCCAACAAGATCTCCTATTCCAGTTAATATTGCTGTTAATCTTTCTTCTGATTCTTTAAAGGCCTTTGTTCTTTCTTCGACGAGTTTTTCAAGGTTTTCAGTATAGCTTGTTATTTTTTTCTCCATCTGTTTACGTTCTGTTATATCTCTTCCAATAAGAATAATCCCTGCTAAATTATCCTCGTTGTCTTGCATTATTGATGACGAGAATGAAATAGGGATAAGATATCCATTCTTCGTTTTAATGTTCATCTCAACATCGTTGACATTTCCTGCTTTTATTAGATTATCAAATACACAACCTACGGAACCTGGATTATCATTTTTATTAATCAAAATGTTCTCTAAAGGCATCTGAATCATTTCATGTTCTTTATATTCAAGAAGTTGTAACGAAGCTAGATTAGCTGAAATTATTTTTCCTTCTGGACTAACCAAAAAAAGGGCATCAGACATGGTAGCAATAACACTGTCTGCTGCTGTTGATGGTGATAGAATGAACAACTCATGTCTTAGAATTGCATACCCAATGAAAAAACTTCCTAGGACTGCTGAAGATGCGGTAAATTCTGGAATTCTTATTTGAATTGAAGGTAATAACCATTCAGTAACAATACCAAGAAGTACTGGAAAAGAAATTCCAATCGATACATACTTTGCTTGTTTTTTCTTTCTTAGATCAATTGATTTCATGTAATATTGTAGGCAAAGACAAAAAGCAAAAATGCCTAATCCTGCACCCCATGTCCTTGAAACAATGAATAACAGAAAATTTTCAGGAATATCATAGGTCCAGCCCCAATATGTCCATATTGGTTCTCCCGAGAATGCTGTCAAGTCAAGATAAACAATAATCAAAGCTGGAGCATACATTAGTGGGTATGTAAGTTTATTTCTAAGTATTTTTACGTGTTCAGTAAAAACAAGTACAAAATGAAGCAAGAAAACTATCGTGAGAGGCCATAAACTGTTCATTTTTAACCAAAAAGCTGCAATATGAAATTCTGTTGCACTTCGATAACCAAATTCTGTCATTGCCCAGTAGGCTTGAGAAAGACAGAAGATCATGAAAAGTCTGTTAATCCAGTTCTTTGAATCTTTTGACAATACAAAACTCCCTAAAAAGATTGACACAACGGCACTTAGTAGAGAGAATAGAGCGAACTCGTTCATTGTCAGACTCACACCATCTTTTTAAAGACCCCGAAACAATAGAAGGTTTATGAGAACTAAATTGCTTTTGAGTTATTACACCTCATTTACATTCACTATAAAATGACTCTCAATAATTTAATATAAAGTTTCTGACAAGTTAATCGCACATTTAGAGCGCGCCTTTTTACTAAAAAGGTTTTTCAAAACACTTTTTGATGATTACATGATTTTAAATACTAAAACAAAGGAAGACTGCTTAAGATACTATTTCGCTCTATTAAGTATTCGAGGACAAAATTATGCAGAATAATCGAATTTTCAAGATACTTCAAGAATTAGTAAAGATTCCTTCCCAATACGGTAATGAACAAAAGATTAGTTCGTGGATTTTTGATTTTCTTGCAGATCTAGGTTATGAACCATACAAAGTTGAAGTTCCGGATAGTGGACCTGATGTCATTGCGGAATTCCATGTAGATTCAAACAAACCGTGGATTCTCTTGAATTCACATTCGGATACAGTTGAGGAAATGCGCGGTTGGACTCGGGATCCATATGGAGAAATTGTTGGTGAAAAATTCTATGGTATCGGCGCTTGTGATATGAAATCTGGTTTAGCTGTCCAACTTGGAATTATGGAAGGCTTACTTAAAGGAGAATTCAAACCTAACCTTAATGTTTTGTTTACGGCGGTTACTGATGAAGAACTTTGGTCACGGGGTACTATTACTCTAATTGATAAAAATATCATTTCGCCCGACAAAGTCGCTTATGCAATTGTTGGCGAACCCCATTATTTAGGAAATTTTCTTGTTGGGAGGCGTGGAAGACTTATTTTGGATATTGTTGTACATGGAAAAGCTGCTCACGGTGCAACTCCAAAGAGAGGAGTCAATGCAATAAATGAGGTTGCTCGTATCGTTCAAAGTTTAGAAGCTCTAGATGTGGGATGGTTCCCTCAATTCAATATTGAAGGTAGTCAATGCTTCTTAGCTATTAATGGTGGTGTTAATAGTCTATCAGTACCGGAAACAGTCAAACTAGTATTAGACCGTCATTATCTTCCTATAGAAACTTCTGAAATGGTATTGGACGCAGTTCTTGACATTATTCACAATACTGAATTAGATCCAGAGACAAAAGTTGAAGTAAGTATACACCCACGCCCTACACGTCAACCATTACCCTTTTATACTCCGCTAGATAATCCATTAGTACAAATAACTGCAGAAGAAGTCAAATTACAAACAGATATTGAACCTCGGTTTTTATTAGGTAGAACTGTGGCTGATAGCAATTTCGTTGGAATGTTGGGGATTCCTACTATTGATTTAGGGCCGTCAGGGAAAAAATCACATTCGGCTGATGAATGGTGCGATATCCCCTCGCTTGAAAAGATTTACAAGGTATATAAGGGCGTGCTATCAAAACTGCATTAAAACTACTGACATATCTTGTCTTTAACCTCACCTATTCCAAATTCTGAGGCGTAGAACTATTAATGATGACTAGAATGCCTAAATTATGAAAAAAAGAGAAAGTGACTGTTTATCACTCCGCCGCAAGAAGACCCCTCAACTTGTAATTGTGTGTTTTAATTGTTTCACTTTCACGATACTCCCTAACCTTTAAGTACTGATTCGCATAGATCGTAAGTAGAATTGAGCTGAGGTAACACTCGCCAGTTCTCACCTTAACTTCACATCGCGTTCAGGACAGGGACTGCCCGTAGAGCCTGTTTGACATGTCCCGTTGGGGAATGGATGATTCAGGAAGCCAGCCTACTTGTAGGGTGGTAGTTCACTCAGTTAGCCCTTTGGCAAATAGGGCATCAGTAACGTGGCCAGCAGACGCATTTCACGGTTCTGTGTATATATAATTCCAGGACCTGTAAATCGCATAACTATGCCTTCGCCTCCAAGTAAGAAACTTTTCTTGCCTCCAACTTTTGATGTACGATATTGCATGTTTGCCGGGAACGCCATCATCACTCCAGTGTCAATGACAAATTCTTCGCCTGGGCCAATCTCGTGTCGTTCAATGTAACCATATCCACCGAGCCAGACATCACCTTCGGCTTCAGCAAAAACTTTTGTTAAAAATAACCCTTCACCACCTAACAGGCTTGCAATTTTGCCCACTTGAGTGGTGACTTGAACCGAGGGAGTGCTTGCAATATATGCATCTTTACTTAAAGTCCATTCTTCTCCTTGATTAAGATGTATGTGAATAATGTCTCCTGGTGCTCCATGAGCAAAAGCTATCATGCCAGACTTAGTTGAACCTTCTTCAAGTTCGAAGAAGTTCAGAAACATTGATTCTCCAGAAAATTTTCTTTTCAAACCTCGTAAGATGCCTCCTGCTGATTTCGTTTTCATATCGACATGCCCATCCATATAAACCATTGCTCCGCCCTCTGCTACTACTTGTTGTCCTGGTTGGTCTAGATAAATGCGAACTACCGAAAATGCGGGACGTCCAGTAATTTCATATCTTAAAAACGATTTTTCCTTTTCTTCAGACATTTTTCTTTCACCCTTTCAATTTTTTAAACGCTTTTAATTCAATTTATACCATAGTCATTTTCATCCTTTTATAGCTTGGTTTAACAGGCAGAAATCTTATTATACATTTCTTTATTAAGTTTTGAAAGGTGTTTGAAGTGTCTGAAATAATCATTTTATCTCAAGATGATGTAAGATCATGTCTTCCGATGAGTGACGCTATTAAAGCGGTTACTGATGCTTACAAGGCTTTCGCACTAGGACAAGTTGAAATGCCTCAGGTTCAACACTTGGATGTGGCAAAATACAGAGGCGAAGTTGATATTAAATCGGGAGCTGCAGAGAACTTTGGACTAATTGGAACCAAGATTGCATCTGGTTATTATGATAATCCAAAACTAGGTCTACCACCAGGATTTGCAGTCATCATCTTACTAGATCTAAAGACAAGCATGCCTCTCGCGATCATGGATGGATCATATGTTACTGCGGTCAGAACTGGTGCTGCGGGTGCTGTAGCTGCCAGTGTTCTTGCAAGAAAAGATGCTAAACGAGTGGGTGTTATTGGCTCAGGAACACAAGGGCGAATGCAGGTTTTGGCTCTAAATGAAATTTTTCCTTTGGAGCAAGTAAAGGTATTCAATATTAACAAGGTTAACAGTGAGAAATATGCAGTTGAGATGAGTGAGCGACTTGGCATCGATGTTCAGGCTGTTGATACTGCTCAAAATGCTGTGAGTAATGTAGATATCGTTATTACGGCAGTTCCATCCAAAAAAGCTATGGTAATGGATGAATGGATTGAAGATGGCATGCATATAAATGCATTTGGAACAGATGGTCCTGGCAAACAAGAACTAGATCCTAATATTATGAAACGAGCACAAGCAAAGATCGTGGTTGACAGCCTTAAGCAGTGTCGCGTGATCGGTGAAACCCAACATGCTCTTAAACAAGGCTTGATCCAAGAAAGTGATATCTACGCTGAGATTGGAGAGATTTTACTTGGAAACAAAAAAGGAAGAGAGACCGAGGAAGAAATAACGGTTTTTGACAGTACAGGGTTAGCCGTTCAAGATATTGCGGCTGCGAATGTCGTGTATCAACTCGCAAAACAGAAGGATATGGGGAAACGCGTTAAGTTACTTTGATTGAAAATATTTGATCTTATAAAGGAGTCCACGAATCGCATGGTAACACTCCAAGATATTAAAGCAGCGAGGGAAGTCATAAGAACAGGTGTTAAAAAAACCCCTCTAATTCATTCAAAATTTTTAAGCAGTTATTGCGGTGGGACAGTTTACCTTAAGCTCGAAAACCAACAAATTACAAACTCCTTTAAAATCAGGGGGGCACTAAACCGAATGTCAAAGTTAAACCCTCCTGAAAAAAGACGAGGAGTCGTTACGGCATCATCGGGTAATCATGCTCAGGCCGTTGCCCGAGTAGCTGAGCTGATGAATATTTCTGCAAGGATTTTTGTTCCAAAGAATACATCTAAGTCAAAGCTGGATAAAATTAAGAAATATAATGCCGAAATAGTACTTCACGGCGATTATGACGAAGTCGAGACAAAAGCAAGAGAAGTAGCGATAAAGGAAGGGTTAACATATATTAGTCCATATAACGATGAAAGTATCATCGCTGGCCAAGGAACAGTAGGTTTAGAGATTCTTGAAGATCTACCTAACGTTGATATCATCATTGTAGCAGTTGGGGGTGGAGGTTTAATTTCGGGTATAGCAATTGCAGCAAAAAGTATTAATCCAAACATCAAAGTTATCGGTGTGCAATCAGAAGCAGCAGCAACTGTTCACGAATCTTTGAAAGCGGGAAAAATCATTTGGATAAAAGAGGAAGAATCGATTGCAGAGGGATTACTGGGAGGCATTGAACAGGGTGCCATTACCTTTGAATTGATTAAAAAATATATAGATAATCTTGTGGTCGTTAAAGAAGAGACAATAAAAAATGCCATAAAAATACTATGGGAGAAGGACAAGCAAGTTACAGAGGGCGCTGGTGCAATTGCTATTGCGCCCATATTGGAAAATAAAGATGAATTCAAAGAAAAAACTGTTGTTTCAGTAATAAGTGGAGGCAACATTGAAGAAAATCTCTTTAAGACAATCATAAACTGAAGCTGATTCAATGAATTTGCTCGCTTTTGTATTTCTATTTATTGGGGCATATGTTGTAGTTTATTTCGGAGCTGACGTTTTTATTGACGGATTAAAGGATTTTAGTGAAAAACATCATTTGTCCCCTTTAATCATCGGATTACTGATTCTAGGCGTAGATCCAGAAGAATCTGTTGCCTCAATTTTTGCCTCCATAGAAGGTCTTCAACACGTGGCAATTGGGAATGTCATTGGAAATACTATCATTGCAATCACAATAGCATTTGGACTTCCTGCGTTATTTTTCTCTCTAGATTTCGAAAGGATCCCGAGATTTTACCCTCTTTTGCTATGTCTTCTTACAACAACTGTGATTCTAGGAGTTTATTTGCCAAAAGGTTTGCTAATTTTTGGTTCGGTCAATTTAGCATTGTTTGGGTGGTACCTACTGCGTAATATTCGCGCATACAAAGTGCGTCATATTACTGAAATAATCATTTCTGATGATGATGATGGTGATGAAAATAATAACCAAAGTGATGAAGATGAAGCACATCAAGAGACAAAAGAACTAAAAGAAGATTCTGATGCTATTATCATCGGAAAATCGCTATTAGGATTCATTCTCATCATTATCGGTGGCTTCTTTCTCATATTTGCTACTGAGAACATTATTATCATTACCGGTTTGACTGAATCGTTGTTTGGGTTTTTAATAATAGCTTGGACAACAAACGCAGAAGAATTATTTTTAATCGTTTCAGCTATCAGAAAACACAACCAGGAACTGGGTATTGGAGCAGAAATCGGAAAAGTTGTATGGAATTTAGGCGTCACTTTTGGAATAAGCGGAATTATTCTTCAGGATTTAACACCTACGCCAATTTATCCAATTAACCTAGCAATTCTAGTGATAGTAATTTTAATGTTCACAGGAATCTCGATTAAAAATAAATTATCAAGAAGGATGGGGATATTGTTTCTTTTAATTCTCGTTGTTTTTGTGATTGTCAACAGTGTTTTTGGACTCCCAATAAATTAAATCTATCCAAGGTGCGCTAAACTTCCAGCTGCTAAAATGTTTGAAAATTAACTGTTAGTTTCAATTTTTCTGCTTAACTACTTTATCATTTCACCGCAAGAAGACCCCTCAACTTGATGGGGGGATGAAAGTGAACACAAATTACCGCCATTCATCACCCCGCTGAAGCGGTGGTGCTTTCTTGTTCAATCCTTTGGTAAATAGGGCATAAGTAAATAAACAAATAGTTCCAAAAATTCAAAAATCATCTTTATGGAAGCACGAAAATGTGGACTGATCCCAACTATAGACGTTCTCTTCTCATAACAGCAGCGGCGCCTCTATGTTGGAGCATAGGTGGTCTTGGCATAAGGATTGTAACCACCAATATATGGGAAACTGTTTTTTGGCGTGCTTTTTTCATGGGATTAACGGTACTAGTATTTTTAATCTTAAGAGACCAAAGGAGTTTTTTTAAATCCTTTAAAAGAAGCGGAATCCCAGGTGTGGCGACTGGAGTTTTTCTTGCAATGTCCATGATATTTTATGTGAATTCTCTTGCATATACCACAGTGGCAAACGCACTTGTACTACAAGGGACTGCACCATTATTTGCCGCGCTATTTGGTTGGTTCTTACTTCGTGAACGGGTTGGAGTCAGAACAGGTCTAGCAGTTGTTATTGTGATGATAAGCATGTTTGCTATGGTATCTGACTCCCTGGTAACAGGAACATTGCTAGGAGATGTCTTCGCGTTGGGAAACGCTGTATCGCTTGCAAGTTATATTATAGTTGTTAGAAGAACTCGCGAAATCAATTTAATTCCGGCAATATGTCTTGCTGGGTTTATTTCAGCGATTGTAGCTTTGCCATTGATGACAACCTATATGATCTCAGCACATGATCTCAGCATTTTGGTCACTCTTGGTGCAATTCAAGTAGGACTTGGTTCATGCTTGTTTGTAATAGGATCTCGTAATTTGCAACCTGCCCAATCAGGACTTTTAACACTACTTGAAACCATTCTCGGTTCTCTTTGGGTATGGATTTTTATCGGTGAACAACCTACGACAATCGCATTAATCAGTGGTGTAATAATAGTAATCACACTTGCTTTACATACGATTTTTGATTCTCGACTTTCTGAGAGTTCTCTCACTACAAGAAACAAGAAATCTCATCAGGATAATTACTAGTTTATATGTTCATGTTAATATGGCCCTATAAAATACTTGATAACAAACAAGCTAATGTATATTTCTTTTATTGTCTTAGAAGAGCCAGATCAAGAATTTAAACTCTATACGAATTGGTAAGAATAGATTTTTCACTGAAAAAACTTATACGAGCAAATAATTCTTGGTTTTAATCAATTAGATTACTTATTTTTTTGTGATGATAAATCATGTAGAATATCTGTAATAGTAAAATTTATATATAAGTTTAACTTAACCTTTCTGTTTGCAAAGGTAAACCATAAGATGAGATGCGAGTTTCAGGTTTTCTGAATACCGTTAAAATAATACTCATTAAACTTCGTTTTTGAAAGTATTATCTTAAATCGATACCGTACACCGTAAACCACCCGTGTCTTTGAGAAATTCAAGGAGAAACACTTTAAATGAATGAATCCATTGATCTAAAGAAAACTCTTTATAAAGATATAGATAAAGCTTTTTGTCGAGAGGCTTTTTGTGCAGATTGTGGATCTGCGAATGTTGTCTGTGACGATACTCGTGGTGAGATTATTTGCAATGACTGTGGGTTAGTTATTGAAGAACATATGATGGATCTGGGGCCTGAATGGCGCAGTTACACGGCAGAAGAACGAAAGAAACGAAGTCGTGTAGGAAGCCCCATTAATTATTCAATCCATGATAAAGGCTTATCAACTATGATTGGCCGTGAAAATAAAGACATTTATGGAAAAAAACTTGCACCCAGCCGACGTGCTGAAATTTACAGAATGCGAAAGTGGCAACGACGTACTCGGACGCATAGTTCTCGCGAGCGAAACCTTATTCAAGCGTTAAGTGAGTTAGACCGCTTAGCGAGTCAAATGGGTATTCCCCGATCAATTAAAGAAGAAGCTGCGATTATCTATCGAAAAGCATTAGAAAAACGCATGAGCCGTGGTACTACCATTGAAGTTATGGTTGCCGCTACCTTGTATGCGGCCTGTCGTATCAGAAAAATTCCTAGAACCTTAGATGAAACTGCAGAACACTCACGTACTAATAAAAAACAACTAGGACAGTGTTTCAGACAGCTTGTAAGGCTGGTTGATGTAGCAATCCCCATTAGTACACCAATTGATTTCATATCCCGGTTTTCTAACGAACTTTCACTTACTGGAAAAGCATCAGGACGCGCTATAAAGATCCTTGAAACAGCTAAAAAAGCAGGGATCACTGCTGGAAAGGATCCAACCGGATTGGCCGCAGCAGCTCTCTATATCTCTGGAATATTAGAAGATGAACGACGAACACAACGTGAAATCGCACGTGTTGCACGAGTCACAGAAGTTACAGTCAGAAACCGCTACAAAGAGTTAGTTAAAAACTTGCAGATTGCAGTAGCAGTTTAAATGCCCCAAAAAAGCCTCTCTTTTTTTTATTTTTTATTTGATGATAATAAAAGATTTATAAACACGGTTTTTTACAGAGTTTCTGTCAGGCTCTTGACTTTCTTGAACTACATATCTTGTTACTATAAATGAAGGTCCCGAAAATGCACGGCGAAGTCGAAACTTCTATGATAACACGTTATTTCATGCTGATAGTCCACGTTTTTATTATAAATTTTGTTACTTGGGTTTATTTTGGCGGTGGAATAGAGTTAATCGGTAATTTGTTCGGTATCACTTGGCAATCAGGTGATGTGACCCGTAGAATTATCCTTCTAATTTTTAGCATTGTTTTTTTCCTCAGACTTAATCTAACATCATTTTATTTGCTTCGGCGCAAAGTAGATTGGAAAGAAACAGGTGCAATCATTGGCGCAATTGTTTTCTATCAACTCGGATTCGCGTTAAGCGGTGGTGCCCAATCTGCACCCATCGATGTCGTAGATTATATTGCTATCATTATTTTCTTTATAGGAAGTTTCCTCAATACAGGATCCGAGTTTCAGCGAAAACGATTCAAAGACCGACCAGAAAATAATGGACAACTCTACACTGGCGGTCTATTTGGTTTCGCAAGACATATTAACTATTTTGGTGATACTGTCTGGTTAATTGGCTGGGCGATAATGACTCGCAACTGGTGGTCCGCCATCATGCCGATATTCTGCACATTAAACTTCGTGTTATTTTTAATTCCAATGCTCTCCAAGTATTTAGAAGAACGTTACAAAGAACAATATCGTAAATGGGCCAGCAAAACCAAGAAGTTTATCCCGTTTGTATATTGATTTTTCCTTAAAAACTATGAACGTTTCTTTACTTATTAGGCTTTAATTCAGATTAAGTATTTAGCGCATAATTGGCGGAGGGGAATTCTTAATGACTTCTACTATCATACGTAAGTTTTCTTCAGGTGTATCAATAGGGATGACACAACCAGGTGCAAGTAACAAGTGTGGATTGGAAATCTGCATAACTTCTTGCAGTTGCTTAGCTATAGCGAGCGATGTTCCTTTTCTAATTGTTTCAGTTTCGTCAATTCCACCAAAGAGGCCTTTATTGAAGATTTTAAGGGCTTCTCTTATTGTTGGAGATGTATGTTGACTATGCCAGTTAATGGCGTCTATGGGATAATTATCAGCGATATAATTGAACAAAGGCTTATTTCCATGAACATGAAACACTATAAAGTCAGCATGGGACCTGAGATCATTCAATAATTTAAGTGTATACTTAGCCTCAAAATCCAAGAACTGTTGGTTCTTAAGTTTTCCTTCTACACTATGTAGAGAAGCAATAAAGAGGCCATTTGTACCTGCATCTAGGACTGCATGTCCGAATTCGGTCATAACCCTTGTTATTACTTTAAGGCCTTCTTCAATCTGGGAAGGAGCTTCATAAACATGATTCACGATATTAGGAGCTAGCTGACTTGCTACCATAAAGGGGCTGAAAACCGTCATCATTAACGGAACATTTCCACTTAGTATTTTCGATACCATCCGAACACCATCTAATTGCCTGCCAAATTCACCATCCGTCGGATCCACTTCTTCGATGATCTCAAAGTCCGAAGCATTCTTGATTGGAGAGTTTAACACTGACGGTGAACCATAGATTGGATGAATCGGTCCTACTTCGCAGCCCCAGTCAACTATGCAATAACTTCCATGTGGAGTAAGTTTCAATACGTCAGAATCATACGTCTTTTGAAACCTCACATGTGCATCTGCAAAGCCCTGTGGCGTCCTATCATCGCTAGGAAAATGTTTCCATAACGCATACGCCCAACGATCTAAAGAACCGCCTGAGAAAGTTGTCATTAACCTATCCAATTTATCCATATCATCACTTTTCTACTGTCTTAATCCAATTCTCACGTTGTCTTCAATAAATATATATTAGTGCTAATATCATATATTAAGCTGGAGGACTTCTATGCCTACTAACGCTAAGCAACGAACTCTAAAGGACATAAGTGTACGTTATAATCTTCAACCGGGAGATATGGGTAACGTTGTTTATCTTCACGCTATAATTTATGCTGAGGAATACGGATTTGATCATACATTTGAAGGATACGTTGCATCAGGTCTTGCTGAATTCGCTCAATCATTCAATTCGAACAAAGATCGACTTTGGGTTGCAGAAATTAAAGGAAAAATTATTGGTTCAATCGCTGTTTTTGGACGTTCTGAATCAGAAGCACAACTTAGATGGTTTCTTGTCATTCCGAATTTCCGTGGTCTTGGGCTTGGGAAATTGCTTTTTGAGGAATCTATTTTGTTCTGCAAAAAGTGTGGATTCAAGAATGTTTTTCTGTGGACATTCAGGGGCTTAGACGCAGCAAATTATTTGTATAAATCTGCTGGTTTCGAAAAAACAGAAGAGATAACCCACGAAATTTGGGGCCAAACACTTACGGAAGAGCGATATGAATTAAGATTGTAATTCAACTTCTACAATATAGTCTTTAATTTTTTCCAATCTTCCTCGATAGCGCTTCTTAAGCCTGGATTTCTTAATGCTGCTGCGGGATGATACATGGGAATTAGTTTGGCTTTCAAGAACAAGGTTGATAACGAAAAGGGCTTTGTATGTATGTCTCTCATAAGGGCTTTCGGGAGTTTGAATTTCTCAAAAATAAATTTGACCGCAACATTACCGAGCAAAATTATTGTTTTTGGTTTGATTAACTCAATTTGTTTTTCCAAATAAGGTGTACATGCTGCTATTTGATCTTTGGTAACTTTGTTCTCAGGTAAGTAGGATTTTATGATGTTTGCAATGTAGACCTCTTCTCGTTTTAATCCTGCATAACTAAGTAGTTTGTTAAGTAGTTTTCCTGCAGCACCCACGAAGGGACGTCCTTGTTGATCTTCATTATACCCAGGTCCTAGTCCTATTAACATGATTTTTGCATCTTCAGGTCCTTCCCCAAACACCGCGTTTTTTCTTCCTTTCCATAATTCACATTTTTTACAGTTTTCTACTTGCTCTTGTAATTCTAATAATTCATTTTTCATTTAGATCGCCACAATCTCCTAAACAAATACATTAGCGAATGTAAAGAATTTTTCTATGATTAAAAATCCATTTAAGGTAGAACGAATTCCCATTTGCACCATAGATCCGATGGATGCTCATCTGGAGGACATACTAAGCAGTTAACTTCAACACTTGAATTCAATGTTTTTGCAAAATTTTTCAAATAGCCAAATCGAACTTGTTTACATGGAAATTCTTCTAAATCCTTGTTCAAGCGTGCTTCTTGTGTCCTACATCTTTCAACACGCAGGATTGCACGCTGATCATTTACCTCAATAACTTTAAAGGGTTGATCTAAAGCCCAGCTTGACTTTTTCAAACAATTCATAATTGTTGGGACATCAGCATTTTCATTTACTTTAAACATTCTTCTTAAGCTTTTGGCTTCGATTTTAGCCATAATTTGCCAAACCTGACTGTCTATTTCGGTCGCAGCTTGCGTACCAAATTTTTCCTCTATTCCTAGGAAATATAAGCCATCAACACGCCATAAATTTCTTACTTGAAGAAATAAGAAATCAAGCAATTCTTCAATAGGCATTTCAGCCAATTTTTCACGATCTTTAGTACTTCCAGGGGGATAATCATTCATTTAAGACACCACTAATTATTCTTAGTTATCCAACAAATGTTTTAAAATTTATCATTTCTTTACTGATAACTAAGCAAGAAAGCACCAATGCGTTAGCGTGGTGATGAATTGCATATATCACTGTTTCAATAGATAGATATTTAATTGTTCATAACATTTTTTGGCAGAATCCGTAAGTCTTAAATATAAACCCTATACTATAGAGATATATTGGGCTCGTGACAATCCAGTACATGAAGTAGTCATCATGGGACTTAGCCATGAAGCGACTAGTTATCTAGCGTTGAATTTGCTTCGGTACCGGATTCGAATGTATTCCCGAGATAAGTATTACATATTGGTGAAGGATAAAAGAAGAATTTCTGTCGTGCACGATAAACAGTTCAGTTTTTAAGAAATGTCGGGATTGCATAAGCCCCCAGTTCTTTTTATTTAATTCTAAGAATAATGCTTTAAACAGGAATTCGTTTTTTTATCATGCAGAAACTATAATTGCTATTAACTAACAGATTAAGTGGTCGGGTGCAAGACAATGATGAATCAGATAGATGCCTTCTTAAATAAGAACAATGTTTTTGCTGTTGTTGGAGTCTCAAGAAACCCTAGCAAATTTGGTTACATTATCTATCAAGATTTAAAACGAAAGGGTTACAAAGTGCTCCCTATTAACCCAAATGCCAAAATAATTAATGGCGATAAGGCTTATGCTTCTCTTTCAGAATTACCTATTCAACCAGATGTTGTTGATATAGTAGTTCCACCAAATGTGGCTTTTTATGTTGTAAAAGAATGCAATGCACTTGGAATTCAAAAAGTATGGTTGCAACCCGGAGCCGAGTCAGATGAAGGGGTTGATTTTTGCTATGACCATGATATTGAAGTTATATACGGG
>NZ_JAHPYX010000080.1:0-5812 GCF_019058535.1 Candidatus Borrarchaeum sp. | reverse complement strand
GCAATAAAGATTCCGCCTCGTTTTATAACTCGAACTAATTCTCGAAAAATATTTAGACCGACATGATGAAGAATACCATTTCCAAAAACTATTCCTATTGAAGAAGCTTTAAAAGGGAGATAATATGCATTCGCTACAAAAAAATCCTGTTGTGGAAATTGTTTTTTTGCGACCTTTATGCTTTTTGAACTTATGTCTACTCCGAGATAGGTCCAGTTCTGGAATATTGGAACAAATAACCCTGAACCACATCCCAAATCTAAAATAAATTTATATGGCTTAACGACCAAATTCCGGATAATTTTTGATTTCTCTATAACTCTCTGCTTTATAGAAGCAAAAGCATCCTTCCTATGTGCTAAGCGATCAAAATATTCTATTTCTTCTTCAAGAGTTCGGGGCATCTATTTCGCCTTTCTCGTATCTCCACAATAATTATTTTTTTCTTGATGTGGAACCAGAAAAAACTTTTAAAAATCTTTAGATGATCCAGTTTCAGTGGTGTATCTTGTGAACAAAATATCTCAAACAATATATGAGATATTCCAGAAATACAAAAAAGGCATTATTATTGCTGTTGTAGCTTGTTTCATAATTTTATGTATCATATTTTTACAACCTATTCTTTTCTTTTTAGAAAGATCGATAAGTATAGCTGCCAATTACTATAGAAGACCGGGAGGAATTATTTATCTAATAAGTATCCCAATTTTGATTATTTTGCCAATTATATACGCCTTGTTGTACATAAAAGGGTTTGAAATTACCTCTATTCAGATTTTAGAAAAAATAAAATTGAGATATCTCCTTCCATTACATGCGGTCGTTTCCTTTTTTGCCTTATGGAGAGGAGGCGATAAATGGGTTGGTGCAGATCTTCCTGTTTATTTTTCAATAGTGAATTCAATTGCACAAGATTTCGATTTGATCATTTGGAGTATCTTCAATAAACCGGGCGGACTTAACCTCTATTTGATTGGTGAGCCAGTAGCATTTTTTCTTTTAGCCGGCATTGTCGCTCTTGGTTTTCCTGTACATTTAATATCTGTTATTTCAATTATGTTTAGTATCGCCAATCTGAGTATAATTTACAAAATACTACATGAACGCTTCGAAGAATCAACGGCAACGATAGGAGCTTTGATATACATCTTTTCACCCGTAATCCTCAGATTTGAAGCGGATCTTATAAAAAATCTATTTGCCATTACATTTGGTTTGTTAGCACTCTATTATTGGGAAAGAAAAATAATCTTAACAACTATTTTTCTAGTTCTATGTGTAGCAACTCATATTGTTACAGCAAGTCTCTTTATCTTAATAATACTTAATCTTGCACGAAAAGAAAGGTGTTTGCAGAAATTTGCTTTAGTTATTGCTTTAGGAATTCTTATAGTGCTGCCCTTTTGGATAATTATTGATCCTTACACAATTTATTACATTTCTATTGGGAGATTTCAGATTTTAGTTTCACAAGGTACCTTCCTAGATTATGATCCTAATCGTCGAGGATTTTTTCCTTACTGGCCAGATGCCTTAATTTTTCCAACTATTAGAATCTTTACTTCTATTGGTCTATTTCTGGTTTATTATGTATTAAACTACCAGAACATACCTAAAAGACATTGGAGTATTTGGATCGTTGTTACATCGGTTCTAGTTATTCTAGGCTACATTTTTCCACTTTTACATCCAGAACGTTGGGCATATTACTTAGGGTTCGCATTAATGTTTTTAATAGCTCCTTCATTGGAATTTGAAGATAAAACTCTTTTCCTAGTCTTTTTAATAAGCTTCTATGTTGCTTTTGCTGCTCATCTTCTGGTAGCATACTAAATTCGAAATATGAACCACAAAAGTCTAACAGACAACGGGGCAAATAAATGAAGATATTACAAATTTCAAATTTCTTTCCACCAAAAACTAGTGGACATGGAATATATTGCTATAACCTCTCAAGGAAATTAGTTGAACAAGGCCTTCACGTAAAAGTCATTACATCACAAATCCCACGCAATACATTTCCTATAGAGCTTAAGAATGGGATCGAGATCGAAAGAATCCCTGCATATGGGACAGGATGGGGAATTAGCGCACTTAGTTTTATAGTCCCAAAATTGTTAAAAGAAGCCAAAAGCTTTGATGTCGTTCATTTACATTCCTACCTTTTCCTAATATCAAACCAAGCGGCGTTATCAAAAAAATTAGCCCAGTTCCCATTAGTTCTACACCTTCATGGAGGCGTTGGAATCCCTGACCCTAAGTTTGTTGGGACATTCAAATCTGCTTTTAAAAGATTTTATGATAAATCAATTGGAAAAGCAACTATTAAGTCAGCTGACCGCGTTATCTCAATTTCAAAAACAGACAAAGTTAAAGTTGCTAATAAATTTAAAATAAAAAGAAACAAACTTGTGTGGATCCCCAATGCCATCGATATATCACGTTTTCCATATCTTGAAAAGAAATCAACTAAGAATATTGGATTTATTGGAAGATTAGAACTCTGGAAAGGTGTTTCTTATCTACCTCAAATCATTCGTGAAATTTCAATGCGTTTACCGAACACTAAATTGATTATCATTGGTGATGGTTCTCAGAAAGAATCTCTCGCGGCGCAATCAAAAGGGTTACCAGTGGAGTTTTTAGGGATGATACCTCACAAGGACATTACTAACATATTTAGAAAAATTGATGTACTAATCCTTCCATCCCTTCTTGAAGGAGTTCCCAATGTTTGCTTAGAAGCTTTTTCGTCAGGCGTCCCAGTTGTCGCTTTTAACGTTGGAGGTGTAAAAGAAATAGTTAAACATGATAAAACAGGGTTTTTGATTCAACCTGGGGATACAAAGGAGTTTATTAGAAAAACTCTAATTTTGTTAAACGATACTGAATTGAGACGTAAGATGGCTAAGGCAGGTAGAAAATTAATTGAAAAATATTATACGTGGGATGCGACTATTCCAAAAATAATTTCAATTTTCCAGACCTTTTAACTCTTGTTATAAACATGAAAGATTTAAAGTGTGTGTAAATATGCAATTAAAGGTTGAAACGGAAAAAGAAGCTTATGGAGCAACCATCTTCTTTTTTATTAATGGTATTTCATTTGGTTTAATGTGGGAAAGGTTAGGAACTTATCACGCGTGGTCCTACGCCCATCTCGGTCCAACGATTGTGGGAATACCTCTTGTGATCTGCATATGTTGGGGAATATATTCTCTTTTCTCCACATCCTTATTAAAGAAATCAGCAAACAAATTTCTGTATTCCTCTTCTCCTCTCGTCTTAAGTTTATTTATTGAGCCATGTGCAATAAAACTCGGACTTTGGAATTATTTTTTTCTACAGGGGGAATTATTGGCCTTATTGCCCTACTTAATCATTGGTTATCTTTTGATAACAATTTCTTTCAATATAATTAATAGTATTGGATGGAAATACATTTCAAATCAAAACAATCCAGTCACAATAGTTATTATTATAGTGAGTTGTATGTGTTTATTTGCCTTCAATGGTTTACTCGTTTATTCAGTTCTCTCCATTCTCTATTTTAAAGAAATACCCACATGGCTCGTTTCTCGTATTCTTGATTAACAACTTTTATACCTCTTAAACAATAAAATCAGGTTTCAATGTATCAATAAAAGTAGGATACTCTGCTAGTTAGTCAATAATCTTCAGAATGTCGAATTATAATATAACTTTAGTAGTCAAAGCATGGTAATCTGTGATTAGTTACGAGGACTTATCAAAGGTCTTTAAACCAATTATACGGTTGATTTGATGTCGGAAATAACCACTCAAAACGAATTAGTCTCAATAGTTGTCCCAGTTTATAATGTTGAAGAAACAATTAGAGATTGTATCGAGTCCTTACTTAATCTAGATTATGAAAATAAGGAAATCGTAGTTATAAATGATGGATCAATCGATGATACCCGGAAAATACTATCTGAATATCCTATAACAATATATAATTGCATTAGTCGAGGAGGTGCACCAAAGGCAAGAAATATTGGAGTAAAACTTGCTAAGGGAAGCATTATTGCTTTTACAGATGGCGATGTTAAAGTTGCAAAAGATTGGCTAAAACAATTAATAAAGCATTTCTCTTCTCCGACAGTGGGAGGAGTTGGAGGAATAGTTGAAACTTGGAATAGCGATAAATCAATTCCTAGATGTATAGGCTATGATGTTCAAAAAAGAATGAGTCAATATAACAAATCCGTTGAATCTTTAGCCACGTGGAATTGTGCATATAGGAAAAATCTAATAGAGAAAGTAGGGAAATTTAGAGAATACCTCGTTGTAGCAGATGACATTGACTTGAGTTATAGAATAAGAAAACTTGGTTATGAAATTATATTCGTGCCAAAAGCAAAAGTTTGGCATAAGCATAGAACATCACTTTGGGCTTTCTTTAAGCAACAGTTTTGGTATGGTGTGAGCAGAACTTTCCTCTATTATATTCATCCTGAGGGAATTAAAGGCGAAAGTTATGTTAACTTACATTTAATTCTTCAACCATTTTTTTATGTCGGTTTGGTTATCTTTACCATTCTGAGTCTTTTTATAAATCATCTATTTCCTGTGGCAATGTCTTATTTCGTAGTTCTAATAATTTCAAATGTTTTTTCTGGAATATCAACAGCGTTAAGAGTGAAAGATAAAAAGGCGTTATGCCTAATTGTTTTAAATTTGATTAGAGGAATAGCTTGGACTTTTGGAATGATTTATGGCACAAATCGATGGCATATACAAATAAAGAAAGATTTCAGTTACTGATACCAAATATTTGCTATTTACATTAATGAAATATGAGCTGAGTGATAAAAACGTCTTTGGCATTTCAAATCCTAAAATCAAAAATAAGGAAGACTATAGGAAGACCTTTACCAGTAAAACTTGCAGCAGCACTTACATTCATGTGTAATTCTAGATGTAAAACCTGTCACATTTGGAAAATCTATAAAGAATCTCCCGACAGAGTTAAAGAAGAACTTACTACTGAGGATTGGAAAAAGATATTTGACGAAATTGGGACAAACTTAGGATGGATTGACTTTACTGGTGGGGAGCCCACTTTAAAAAAGGATGTAGAGGATATAATAACCTATGCATACAACAATACAGCAATATCGGTAGCATCATTGACAACAAATGCTATTTTGGCGAAAAGATCATTACATAAAATTAAAAAAATAGTGCATGAAATCCCCATAAATAAAGCATTTAATATTATAGTAAGTTTAGAT
Organism: Candidatus Borrarchaeum sp.; assembly: GCF_019058535.1. NCBI lineage: Archaea > Promethearchaeati > Candidatus Borrarchaeota > Candidatus Borrarchaeia > Candidatus Borrarchaeales > Candidatus Borrarchaeaceae > Candidatus Borrarchaeum > Candidatus Borrarchaeum sp. Next base: position 554 of record NZ_JAHPYX010000080.1, on the reverse strand, counting down.
GGTGTATCTAGTACCCATGACGATATAAGAGGAGTGAAAGGAAATTTTGAGAACGCTATATGGCTTTTTAACGAACTTAAAAAACTGAAAAAGCAATATTGCAATTTAACTGTTAGTTGCGGACATACTATTTCAGAATATAATGCTGGAAAATTTTGGGCATTTTATCATTTTCTTAAGAAAAATCATATTTCTATAAGAGAGATAATACCGACTTTAGAGCATTTTACAGAGTATTACGGTAAGAATTTTAATGAAAACTCATATGAAAGTTTCAAGAAAGATTTAATAGATGACTTTAACTATTACCTCAAAATGTTGATAAATGAAACTAGATCTAAAAATATAATCCACAAAGTTAAATCACTCTTTTATAGATTCTATTCAAAGAAGATTCCTGCTTTTTTAAACGACCCTCAAAAAATGATAGTTCCCTGCGTTGCTGCCACTTATTCTGCATTTATTGACCCGTATGGAAATGTTTATCCTTGTACTCAGTGGAGCATAAAGCTAGGTAATCTAAAAGAAAAAAACTTTAGAGATATATGGTGGGG
>NZ_JAHPYX010000011.1:0-11352 GCF_019058535.1 Candidatus Borrarchaeum sp. | reverse complement strand
GATCAGAGTCTATTATATCTAGCCCTTGTTCAGCCACGCTCGTAGCAACAAGCACATTAATGATACCCTCTTTAAAGTGTTTAAGTAACGTCATTTGCTGTTTTGATGATAGACCACCAATTGTTCCTTTATGCTTATGCCCGACAAGACCAGCTGCACAGACTTTCTTTGCTTCTAAATTCATCTTATTAAGTTCGTCAACAATGATATTAATTGACGCTCTATAATTTGCAAATATAAGAATCCTAGAATCGGGCTTTTCGGTTATTTGTTTTTTAACTATCTCGACCGTTTCAATGATCTTAGGATGCTCATAACCCTCTCTTAATCCCTCTTCAAGCATTTTTTCAACTGTTTTAATAGATTTTAAACGATAAAATCGTCGTAACATCTCCCTTTTTGTATATCCCTTTTTGTCTTGGAGTGCTTTTTCCTTTATTTTTTCTATGAAGTGTTTTGCTGAGCTGAGCCCCTGAGTCTCAATTCTTTCAATCAAATGGAATAAGCGAATACAGGATGCTATTTGTGCAATTAAAAGCTTCAAATTCGCTGATAATTTAGTTCTTAAGGGTATTGATGAGAGTTTATTCTGATACTCACCTTGTAACTCAACTAACTGCTTTAAGGTGATCTTTCTAGGATCGTCTGGAACATTAACACTCTTTTTTGCTAAACCCTCTATGAATCTATATAGTTGCTTTTCGAGTACTGTTCTGATGTCCTGGAACAATTTTGGAAGAGGGATCATGTGCCATTCAATTCTTTTTTGAGAAACATATGAGGATATATCGTAATCGCTTGTTGTTCTACTATCTACTGATGTGATTCGCAGATTGCGACAGACTTCTTCTGTTATTCTTTTATTCCCTAAAGAAGTTGTTATTCCTAATACTCTTCCTTTACTCTTTTGTAGAAAATATTGATCTGCAACTTTAACGTAAGCATGTTTCCCAGCAGCACGATGACATTCATCAAAAACAATAAGCGAAACGTTCCCAAAATCGTAGCGATCGTTAATTATATCAGTATATAACACATTGGGCGTCATTACTACAATTTTAGACTTCTTAAATAACTTGGCTCTTTTATCATTTGAAATATTTCCAATAATGTAATTGATATGCTCAGGGATCGTCAATTTTTCTTGCAGCATGACAATGTATTTGAGAACTAACGGTTTCGTTGGAGTTAAAAAAATGCACTGAGTATTGATTGTTCCATTCTTCCCAACGTTCTTGTTCAAATGGTAGGCTATAATCAGAGTAGCTATTATGGTCTTCCCCATTCCGGCAGGAAGTACAATGATAGTGTTGTTATGAATTGCTCTGGCTAGTATTTTCTGTTGATAGATTCGACTCTCAATACAGTTTTCTGTAAGCAAGGGATGGGAAATGTAGTTTACAGGAAGTGCGTTTTTCAAAACCTTAACCTCTGTTCCCCTCTATTGAAATGCCGAGCAAACACCTAATGTGCATAAATTAATTCAATTAGTTCATCAAAGTTACAAAACTATTCACCTAAATTCTCTGAGTTATTAAGGCTAGACTTTGTTTAAAAAGGAGGTTTATTTCTTTATAAAGCAGGTTTCGTTTATTTTAATTGAGAGTCTTTATTTGAAAAAAAATTAAAATAAAATGGGTGATTGGTGCAGCACAAATGATATTTGAGAAATTACGGAGTAAAAAGACGAGGCTATTCATAATCCTTTTTTTGGCAGTAATAATGATATTTGTCGCAATAAACGGTGATAATGCTAGAGCTGAAACATATAACGTAACATTAGAGGCAAATCCATCAGTATTACAAAGAGATCAGAGCTGTGAGCTAACTGCGATAGTAACTGATGAATTCTCTATTCCATATATCAACGAACCTGTTGACTTTTATGATGATGATATTTATATTGGTACAGCGATCTTAGATGATCAAGGATACGCTATATATGATTATACAATTCCTTCAGATGCTACCTTGGGTAGTCATGTCATTAGAGCTGAATTATCAGGATCTCCAGAATACAATGACACCACAACAATTCAAGTTCTTGGAAATCAATTAGAAATTACATTAGAAATAACGCCTGATAGACAACTTAAAGGATCAACAGTGGAACTTAAAGCTACGGTACTTGATAACGAAAGTAATCCTTTCCCTGACGTAATTGTTGATTTTTATGATGAAACACCCACTGAGAATTATTGGATTCAGTCGATATCTACTGATAATGATGGTATTGCAATTTACGATTGGCAAATCCCCCAAAGCCGTCCTGTTGGAGTTCATATGATTAATGCAACTGTAATAGTTCCTTTAAGTGGTGAAGTGCTTGTAGACCATGCAACTGTTGAGTTTGTTAATCCGTACACTATAGATTTAGAACTATCTGCTACAGAAATCAATAGAGGAGAAACTGTAACAATAAATGCAACGGTCACAGATTCTATTACATCAACACCTGAAATTGGCACAGAAGTAAAATTCTATGATAATAACACCTTACTAGGCACAGCAATTACAGATGACCAAGGGCTCGCTTCTTACGACTACACTGTTCCACTAGATGCGGTATACGGTGAGCATACGATAAATGCTACTGTTTATGAAGGGGACATCAATTTTTCAGAGGAATCAGACACTCTGGAAGTGTACATGAATGTCACAATTGATGCAACGTTAAGTTCTTCGATGGTTACGAGAGAAGAATCAATCACAGTAAGTATTACACTAACTGATGGATTAGGAAATAGTTTGTCAGATTATACGGTTGAATTATATGATGCAACTATTGATCAGGTAGTTGATAGTGGAGTTACTGATGGAACTGGCTACGTAGAACTTATTTACGGTATTCCTGTCGATTCACCTGTGGGACCTCACGACCTAATAGTTCGATTGGTCAATATATCCCAGTACATTAGATTTACCGAATCACAGAATATACTTGAAGTCTATGCAAATACAGATCTTCACATCGAGCTTCAAGTAATGGAAGCTGACAGAGGAGATACAGTAGAGATAATCGCTACATTGACCGATAATCTATTGAATGGTTTGGATGGCTACACAGTTCTATTCTATGCTGGTACGACATTGCTTGGCTCTGAGGTTACAAATTCCAGTGGAGTGGCCACATTTCAGTGGCTGGTCGATAATTCGATGCTAGGACAACAACAAATTCGTGCAGAGTTCATCGCAAGCGGATATTATCATTCCAGCACTTCTAACACGGAAGACCTTGATGTTTATTCTAATCCTTCATTAGATTTGACATTGCAGCCCCATGCTCGGATTGGTGAAAATGTACTAATTCAGGCAATCTTGACCGATGAAAGTGGTTTACCATTAGAAGGGTATACAATCGAGTTTTATCTAGACGATGTACCACTAGGGACTGCTGTAACAAATAGTACTGGAATAGCTGAATATACATGGATTCCAGGCAGTGCGAATTTGTATAACGTCTATGCTCAATTCAATGAGACGGGATATTATCATGCTGCTATTACACAAGTGGAACAAATAGAGGTTCAAACATTCTATATAGACGCACCTGAAACAGCTGATCGTGGAGACCTGCTTACACTAAGTGCGACCCTAACCGACTCATTTGGTATTGGCATCGAAGGAGAGGAAATATTCTTCTATCTAAACGGAACACTCTTAGGAAGTTCAATGACAGACAGTTCAGGAGTCGCCACATACGACTGGACAATAACAAATGATTTACTTGGCGTGCAGACTCTTCATGTTGAATGTCCTGCCTTTGGTTATATTTCAAATGATGTCTTTACAACGGTCTATTCAAATACTTCTGTCAGTATTCAGTTATCAGATTCAACCGTAGATAAGGGCGATACCGTTACCATAACGGTGACATTGACCGATGAAAATGGCGCAATGGTAGGATACGACGTTGTGATTTACTTGAACGGTTCAATCTTGACTACTGTTACAACCGATGCGTCTGGTATGGGTGAGTTCATTTGGACGGCTGATCAATTAGGAACTCATGTGTTCTATGCCGAATTCGCAGGATCTGGTTACTATTATGCTAGTCAATCAGGAACAACTAATTTAGAGGTCTATACCACTCCTTCCCTATCACTAAGCACACCAACCAAAGGAGATAGGGGTGATGTGGTAACATTAGTTGCAGAGCTAACCGATGCAGGTTTACCATTAGAAGGTTATACCATATACTTCTATATTAATAGCCAATTACTAGGTAGTTCATTGACCAATAGTTCCGGATTTGCAACCTATGATTGGACAATCACTAATGATCTACTTGGAGATGTTAGTGTACGAGCAGAATTTTCTGGAAGTGGGTTCTATGATCCCAATACTGACACACAAACCGTCACGGTATATTCTAATCCTTCGTTAACCATAGAAGTAACAGATACACAGGACAATCCTATAACATCGGTAACACAGGGCGATACTGTAAAATTCAAGACCACTTTGCTTGATGAGGCAGGAAATCCAATCTCAGGACAATCTGTTGTGTTCTATCTTAATGACACCATCGTAGGATCAACAATTACTAATGCTCAGGGGATCGCGGAATTACAGTTTACCTTTAACTACGAATTAAGTGAAGTGCAAACGGTCTATGCAGACTTTGAAGGGTTTCTGTATTATCATAACTGTGTTTCGGATACGGTTCAATTGTCTGTGTATGTAGACGATATGGATATCATTGCAAACATAGATGACTCCTATAGTCAAAACGAGGTTGTTGATCTTTATATCCAAGTTAAAGACAAAGACAATCCCCTTTTTGGTGTTGGTAATGCTGTAGTTCAAGTGTACCTTAATGATGTGCTGATCGGTGAAGGAATTACACTAACTGGTATCCAAGCGGGTGATGTCACAATAAACTGCGTCATTCCTTCTGACGCACAAATTGGTGCAGGTATTATCAAGATTGTTGCCACTAAAGACGACGGACAAGGTGTTGTCAGAATAAGCATAGTGGAACACGGCACTACTATTTTAGATGAACCAGAAGAACCACAGGGAACTATAATCGAGATCTTAAACGATTTAACCGTTGAAAAAGGTAAAGATCACACAGTAAAGGTGAAAATATCAAAGGATGGCGAACCACAAGTCAATATAAACGTAAAACTCTATGCTGAGATCGATGGAAACTGGGAATTACAAGATGAAGATACAACAGATATTGATGGCGAAGTTGAACTCAATTTGAGAGTTCAAGATGAACTAGGTAGTCAAAAGATTAAGATTGTAACAGACGATAAGACAAAGACTGAAACTTTGAAGGTAAAATACACGCCTGAAATTGACGTAGATGTGGATACTGGAATCGAACTTGGAGATACACTAGATATTAGAGTCACCATTAAGGACTACGATGGTGAACCAATTCAAATTAAAGTCTGGATTTATTTCGATGGCGTATTGCTGATAAGCGAAAAAACAGATGAAGATGGCTCTATCCAAACAAGCATAACACCAGACGAAGTGGGTGAATACGAACTAAAGATCAAAATTGATTCTATCCCCGATGCTATAGTAGAAACCATTGAAAAGACGGTAAGGGTCGGTGAACGCTTAAATATTGATGTTCAGGAAAATCCTGATAGCACTATAACCATTGTATTCCAATATACAGATGGTACAGCGCTGTCGAACACTTCCGTTGATCTTTATATCGACGGTTACGGTGAGAACAACGTTAATGCAAATTCAGAGCTATTACAAAGTTTCTCTCAAAGTGACTATTATACAACGATACAGACAGATGAATATGGTGTAGCCACATTCTCAATGAAAGAATTTGATAATGGTGATTATCTAATACGTTTAATATTTTACAGAAGCGATATCAAAGAATCAGTAGAAATTGAAATCCAGGCTACAGTGGCGCAACAAGGAGGATTAAATCTGCCTTTGATAGCAAGTCTTTCAGACATGTCACTATTGTTCAGTATTGTGACGGTAATTGGTGTATGTGGCGCTATCAGTGGACTAATGTACTACTTCTTTATTCGTACTCCTCAATCCGATCCCCTATCATCATTATCTGAACTGCAATCAGATAGTGAAATTGAAGGTGCCACACAGATGGTAGATTTAGGTTTAGCATACCAGCGGCCAGGTTTCTTAGTATCTGAAATGGTGGACCCCACAGAATTTGGCGTAAAGGCCATTTTCTTGGTTGAGTTCGATATCATTATGGGGCCAATAATAAAGGAGTTTCGTGTATTCAATGAGCAAACAGAATTTAGCAGTGTGATAATGGATCCGACAAAGCTTACAAGTTTTTACACTATGGCAGTAACCAGAGACCAGTTCAAATTGGAAGAACCCAGTGAGAACATCTATGTTAGACTGGTAACAGTGTCAGCAGAAGATACGGGCAGTCAAGGAGAAACAATAGTGCAAAATCTGCTCGTAGTCGTTACTGAAAAAGAAGAATGCAATGAGAACTGGGTAAAACACCTCATTGAAACGTTATTAGTTGAATGGCCAGATGAACAAGGGTATTTAGCGCATCAAATGGATCAATTTGTTCCAAAGGGTATCGAATTGAATATTCCTGCCCTCGAGCGCCCTCGAGCTGGGCGATCAACTCAAGCGGGGTGAGTATCTACCACATAATACCTTTTCACCTTTTTTTATTATTACTAACCGGTAAAACACGACTTTGAAGAACTATTAAGTTTATATGGAGCAAATGATATATTAAATTAAGAGAATTAAGTAAAAAACAGATCAACTTTGATTAAAGCTAAAAAGGGGGACAGAAAATGATCCGTAGACCTGCAGTAGCTGGTATGTTTTACGAACTTGATCCTAACAGATTAAAAGAAAACATAAAGAAATGTTTCTTACACAAATTAGGCCCAGGAAAACTCCCAGAAGAGATCGGCAATTTAACGCCCATAGTTCTTGGTTTAGTAGTTCCTCATGCCGGATATATTTATTCTGGAGCTACAGCAGCTCATAGTTATTTTAAACTTTCATTAGAGAAAAAACCTGACGTATTCATCATTTTAGGCCCTAACCATACACCTTTAGGCTCAGGCATTTCACTCATGAAATCTGGTATATGGAAAACACCGCTAGGCGATGTTCCAATAGATTCTAGTGTTGCCGAAGCAATTTTAGAGGCAGATGAGGGCGAAATAATCGATGCAGAGTCTACGGGTCATCAAGCGGAGCATTCAATTGAGGTCCAACTGCCTTTCCTGCAGTTCCTTTATAAAGATGAATTTAAGTTTGTGCCCATCAGTATGATGCTCCAAGACGTAAGAACTGCAAAAGAAGTAGGGCAAGCGATAGCTCAGGGGGTAAAGAACTCAGGACTTAACGCGGTTATTATCGCTTCAACTGACTTCTCTCACTATGAGCCCCATGAAACGGCACAAGAAAAGGATAGAAAGGCAATCGATGCAATATTAGAGTTGAATGAAGAAAAACTGTATGACACAGTATCATCATTAAGTATCAGTATGTGTGGCTACGGGCCGGTAATGGCGATGCTTACTGCAACAAAACTCCTTGGTTCAAAAGATGCCAAATTATTATCATATACAACAAGTGGTGACACTTCTGGTAATTACGGACAAGTAGTAGGCTATGCAGCAATAGAAATTACAAAATAAACTCTTCTTTATTCCTTTTGTTAAATTCCTTGTAATCATTAATGTAAACTGCTTATGCAATTATTTTTTCTTAGGTTTTCTATTTTGAACATATTCGTACTTTCTTAAGAGATTTCTAATTTAAATCGGCAGTTAAATCTGATCTGCTATTAAGAAGCGGAAGAATTCACTAGAAGATTTTAAGTAAGATGCTCAAAACCTTTATTTGAGAGTATTCTAGTATATCCATTAGTTATTATTATTCTGTGTAATTAAACCAAAAATCATGGCAAGTGACGAAGATGGAAGATGAACTTGAATCAAAAGTTACAGCCTATCAAGAGAGAATAAAAGAGTTAGAAGAAACCATTTCCAAGCTGAAGAGGGAAATAGAAGAAAAACAAGCTTTTATTAACGGGCAGGAAATAGAATTTTCTAATTTGCAATCAAAAATTGATACTTTAATTGTTAGATTATCTGAGAAAGAAAAAGAATCCAGCGAATTAAACAACAAACTTACAGAAAAGGAGACGATGCTTAAAGCAATAGAAAAAGAAGTATCACAAAAAGCGAGTGCAATTACTGCGCTTGAAGAAAAAATAAACGATTTACAAATAAAACTTGAATTACGTATAGGAGAAGTGCGCGAAGCACAAAACAATATTAAAGAGTTACAAAATCAAGTGACTGATCTGAAGTTTCAGGGGGAGAAACAATCACAGTTGAGTGATGATATTTCAACTTTACAGACTGAGATTATCACTTTAAATGAGCAGAATAGAGCTTTAAATGGTACTATTGAAGAGTTAAAATCTCAAATTGCAGACAAAGATCAAACAATTACAGATTTAGAAACAAGGACAACAAGTAGCAATGAACAACTAACTACCTTAGAAAATCAAGTAACTGATTTAAAAAACGCACTTCAGAGTAAGGAAACGACCTATGAAGAGTTGCAGGGACAAGTTACTGCCAAAGAAAAAATAATTGATGAATTGAAAGGAAATGCAGAGACAAAAGATAACCAGTTAAACACTTTAGAAACCCAAATGAATGAATTAAGAGATTCTATCAATACTAAAGAAGAAAAAATTAATGATTTGAATCGTATAACGCAGGAAAAAGCCGATACAGTCACCAAACTGGAAGCAGAACTAGCAGAAGCACAAAAAGAAATAGATACTAAAACGACGAATTTAGAAGAACTACAAAATACCGTTAATCAGAAGGATGAACAAGCTTCGCAGCTACAGAATGAAATAAGCCAAAACGAGAATAAAATAGGCGAACTTGAAAACAAAGCTTCTGCCCTCGAGCTAAATCTGGATGAACTAACTAAAAAATACGAGGATGCACAAAAATCGATTTCTGTAAAAGAAAATAAAATAAAGGACCTTGAAGTAGATGTGGAAGCATTAAACTTAGATGTAAAGACAATGCGTGATAATTTAAATGATTTAGCAAAGGATTTGAAGGAAAAAGAAACTGAACTAGTTCAGATAAACGAATCCTTAAATCAACGTGAGATTGAATTAAGTGAGAACCGTGCACACGAGAAGACTCTATCATTTGCAACGACCCATTTCTTATTAGAAACAACTAGGCAAACACCCAATAAGGAAAAACTGGAATTGCTGTTAACAAGTGAATTTCCGGTAGTTAAAATACCACTCGCATTGAGAGATATAGGATCAGCTACTGTGAAGTCGCTCGCTCGAATGACAGAACATTCTGAAACAGAGATACAGTCTTTTGTCGATGAATTAATCCATGAGGGGATGGTTTCTATGAAATCCGGACAAGTTCTTCTTACAGGTAAGACACCTGTCAAGAGAGATCAGTGGAAGCAACTAACGCTAGAAGAGCTTATGGATCAGTGCATGTTACAAATCTCTTCAGCAACTTCTGAAGAAGAAATACAAAAGCACCTAGATGAATTAATTGCAATTTTAGAAACACGTATTCAAAGTCCAGTAACATATGAAATAAGACGTACACGACAAAAAGTACGTTTTGCTGATCAACCGGAATTATTAAATCGACTTCGCCTATGGAAGGAACGATTAGTTAAATTACAATAATTTCCTTTTTTGTTTAATTAGAGTTGAAGCTTTAAAGCTTTATTAAAAACTTTTTGTAATTTTAAGGTGATAAAAGAAAAATATATATCACGTCTCCCGCCTCTGGAAGCCCCTATCCTTTAGGGTGGGGTAATTGACTTAAGAAGTGATACTAGCCGGGATTTTTGCTGGTGCCTTCTCAGATAGGTACTCCCGTCGTACTGCTCCATTACAATCAATATGTAATTCCAAAAAATGATCACCATGATCAACAATCCGAATAAACAGACCACCATTTTTAGAGGCATAGTCTCTATCCTCTTGTGTGACAGGCACCCAATCCTTTCTTTTACATTTACAGCAAACATTTAGAGCATAATCACGCATTTTTTTGCCTCAAATCATATTTAAACTTCTCTTATGAAAATTAAATCGATTTATGCTTATGTTAATCGAGATGTGTAGTCGAATTCGTTTCTATGGCATTAAGAACATAACCACAACAAAGCCCTTGAAAAAACGTTAAGCCTTTACAATCCCAGATACGCCATGTAGTTGGATCAAGGAGGCACTTTGATCTCACATCTGGGTTATCACATTTATAAAATGGACATTCTGGTTCTTTAGATGTATATGACGATAGTAAAGCCTCAATTCGATCCTCTTTTCTCAATGGATCAAAAGGCTGCGATATTTTGGTTTTTTTAAGAACGGACATCTGCTGGTGCACTCCAATTAACCTATTCATTATTAAATGAATCAAAGATTATTTTTTAACCGACCTTTTTTTAAAATTTTGAGTCAGATACCATATTTTTGATGTATTTTGTCAATCCTTCTTGTTCGATAATGGATATCATCGAAAATAACATAATAATAGTGTTTATCGTAAAATATTGGTTTTTCTAAACTTTTAGAAATTATTCTCAGCTCTTGAAGATCTTTGATTTCAATGTAGACTATCTTTTCTTTTTCCTGAAATGTAGATTCATAGATTCCAACAGGACTGAAAAGACTGTTTTGACGATCAATAGTTTCAAAAGATTCTTGCAAAGACATCAACGGCATCACTTCCAAATTATTTTCATATTCACATTCAAACAATTGTTATGGCGACTTTTATTGCAAGGGAGACCCCTCTGTAAAACTAAAATCCTAAAACAACAAACGACAGAAACAGCATTTGCATGAGTGACAGCGACATAAAATTGAATTCAAGTAATATTACAGAAAGTACCTGAATAATATTAAAACTATTATAAGATACTTCAGAGGTGAATCTCGAAAATTATCTATCTTTTTCATTAAAAAACCAAAAAGCGAGAATGAAAAAAGAAATGAATTATCCTGAATTGATTAGAGAACTACTTAGGTTTATTCAAGGTGATATATCATTATCTGCGGCGCAAAACTGTTTTTATCGATATTGGGAAAGAGTTGAAGATAACGGTGGAATATTTTGTGAGAATGAGGATATTATGGTAAAAGTTGAGATATTGCAGATCGCTGTTGAAGCCTATAGCTGTGGACGCTATATAAAAGAAGAGTTATTTCAGACAATCAATCAGTTCGCTCTGGATGTAGATCATAAATCATCTGACAATTCGACAAGAATTAAAATTAGTAAATAAAGGGGAAAATTACATTCCAATTCCGCGTTTAGCTTTCCGATACAT
>NZ_JAHPYX010000079.1:0-4577 GCF_019058535.1 Candidatus Borrarchaeum sp. | reverse complement strand
TACTCGGATGGGTTGTCGTCAATATATTGATTTTGTATTTCTATAGAAACAGGCGGTATCTGATTTTTATTATCCCCACATTTTTTGTGTTGTTACAATTTTTATTTTTTTACCTTAGAACAGGTGATTTCTTCCTGTATTTCCATGCACAACAAGCTTATTGGGGTTATTCATACTTCCCCATTTCTTACCCGTTTAATGTAATGGTAACTCATTGGGGTAATCCGATCGAGAATTTGTATTTAGCGATAATGTACATTTCACAACTCTGGGTCATTATTGTTATACTTTCATATTTATTGACATACTTTAAGAACAAAGATATTGATAGATTGAATCTCATCATTGGCCTGTATTTTTTATTAATCCAACTGATGACTGGACCAAGACCTCGTGATTTAAGCCGCTTTTCTGTATTGATATTACCGTTTTGCGCGGTTTTACTCCTCATTAGATTTTTGAACTCAATAAGCATTAAAAAATTATGGGTTCTAATTGCATTTCTATGTGTTATTAACATTTTCCTTATTTGGTATTTGATAATCGCTGATTTCTTGAATGTTTCTGACCTGGGAGTAATATATGAGAAAGCATCTAGTTATCTTTTAAGAAAAATAAGCTGACTTATTTAGCTATCTGCATAAAAATTTTTTTTAAGTGGAGAATGAAATTATCGTTGGGTGAAGATTGAATGAAAATGTTTGACTCTAGTGTTATTGAACAGATTAAGAAGAAAAAACAAGAATGGCAAGAAGACAGCCCAAAAAATGTATATGAACAAACAAATTCTTCGAGCATTCCAATTAAGTTAATTTATACGCCTGCTGATATTAATCATCTAGACTACGAACAGGATTTGGGATTTCCAGGAAAGTATCCCTTCACACGAGGTATTCATAAAACTATGTACCGAGGTCGTCCTTGGACAATGCGTCAGTTCTCGGGTTTTGGGACAGCAGAACAGACAAACCAACGTTATAAATATTTGCTCTCAGAGGGTGAAACTGGATTGAGTGTAGCCTTTGATTTTCCAACTCTTAAAGGCTATGATTCAGATGATCCAATATCTTTGGGTGAAGTCGGAGTGTGTGGCGTTGCAATCGATACATTACAGGATATGGAACTCCTTTTTGAAGATATCCCTCTCGATAAGGTTACTACTTCCATGACAATTAATGCTCCTACACCCATACTGTTTAGTATGTATCTAGCAGTTGCAGAAGGACAAGGTATCTCGTGGGATCAAGTTGGTGGAACAGTTCAGAATGATGCATTGAAAGAATTTATTGCACAAAAATCTTTCATTTTTCCTCCTGAGCCTTCAGTTAAACTTGTTATTGATGTTATTGAATTTTGTACAAAAAGTGTACCAAGATGGAATCCCGTAAGTATTAGTGGGTACCATATAAGAGAAGCAGGAGCTACAGCTACACAAGAACTCGCGTTCACAATTTCAGATGGTCTTACGTATGTTAGTAAAACGATTGAAAGGGGGCTAGATGTTGATGTTTTTGCACCTCGATTATCCTTATTTTTCTGTGCTCACAATGATTTCTTCGAAGAAGTAGCAAAATTCAGAGCTGCAAGACGAATGTGGGCACGATTTATGAAAGAACGCTTTGGAGCAAAGAACGATAGAAGCATGTGGATGCGATTTCATACACAGACAAGTGGAGTGGCACTTACTGCTCAACAACCAGAAAATAACATTGTACGTGTAACTCTTCAGGCTTTGTCAGCAGTTCTTGGAGGAACACAAAGTCTTCATACCAATAGCTTTGATGAAGCATGGCAACTCCCGTCTGAAAAAGCAGTCACTATAGCCTTAAGAACGCAGCAAATTATTGCAAATGAAAGTAACGTAACGGCTACAGTCGATCCGCTAGCTGGCAGTTATTATATCGAGTGGTTAACTGATAAAATCGAGGAAGAAGCGATGAAATACATTGATAGGATTGACAATATGGGAGGCATGATTGAAGCAATAAAGAAAGGTTATCCACAGAGAGAAATTGCTAATAGTGCTTATGAATTCCAAAAAGAAGTTGATAATAAGAAACAAATCATAGTTGGTATAAATCAATTTAAGGATGAACATGAAGAACTTGAAATACCTCGTTTTAGAGTTGATCCTGAAGTTGAAAAAGCGCAATTAAAAAGATTAAAACGGATTAAGGAAAATAGAAACCAAGAGAAGGTATTAAGATACTTAAATGAGTTAAAGAACGCTACTGAAAGAGATGAAAATATCATTCCATACGTAGTTAATTGTGTTAAAGCTTATGCTACTTTAGGCGAGATTATAAGCATTCTTAAGGAAGTTTATGGAGTTTGGAGAGAGGAACGCCTGTTTGCTTGAGGAGTTAATAATGAAAAGAATAAAAGTCCTAGTTGCAAAACCTGGCCTTGATGGGCATGATCGTGGAGCTAAAGTTATTTGTAGAGCCTTAAGAGATGCGGGAATGGAGGTAGTATATTCTGGCCTTGAACAAACTCCAGAGCAAATTGTAAATGCTGCGATTCAAGAAGATGCAGATGTTATTGGTTTAAGCATATTAAGCGGAGCCCACAGAGTTATTTTACCAGCAGTTACGAGACTTTTGCAAGAAAAAGGAATTACTGGCGTCCTTGTTGTGTGTGGAGGCATAATCCCGACAGATGACCATGAATTTCTCAAACAGCACGGAATTGCTGCCATCTTTGGACCCGGCACACCACTCAAAAACGCTGTCAAGTATATTAGAGAGAACGTGAGTAAGGAAAGAGTTCACTAGAGGAAAAATAGATGAACGTAGAAACACTTATTGATGGTTTATTCAAAGGCGATATCATAAGCACAACCCGCCTAATTTCTCTAATTGAAAACGATTTTTTAAAAGCGGAAGAGATTAGTCGCAGGATTTATCCACATACTGGAAATGCTCATGTTGTTGGAATAACAGGTCCTCCTGGAGTCGGTAAAAGCAGTTTAGTGAATAAACTAGCACTTGGCTGGAATAAAAGGGGAAAAAAAATTGGAATAATAGCAGTAGATCCGTCAAGCCCTTATAGCGGTGGAGCGTTACTGGGAGACAGAATAAGAATGCGAGAAATTACAGGCATCGAAGGAATTTTCATTCGTAGTATGGCTACAAGGGGATCTTTGGGAGGACTTGCTAGAGCTACACGAGATGCTATCAACATCTTGGATGCATCTGGCATGTATGACGTTGTAATCGTTGAAACAGTGGGTGCGGGACAATCTGAAGTTGAAATAATGAGGGTAGCAAAGACTGTTGTAATGGTATTATGCCCGGGCTTGGGAGACGAAATTCAGGCTATGAAAGCAGGGGCAATGGAAATTGCAGATATATTTGCGGTCAACAAAGCAGATAAACCAGAAGCTATAGAAACTGTCAATGACCTAGAGAGAATGTTGGATTATGAGGGATTAAATGAGGGCAAAGCAGGTTGGATGCCACAAATCGTAAGCACATCATCAACCATGAATACTGGTATTGATGAACTTGTAAATAAAATTGAGGAGCACCAAGAATTTCTAGCAAATATGACTTCAGAGGAATTCCATGAAAAAAGAGCGGCCATGGAGTTAATTGATACGCTAATAACTAAAATCGAGAATGAAGCTATTAAGAAAGCGAAGGAAAGTCCCGTTTATAATGAACTTATTAAAAAAATTGTTGAAAAGAGAATAGATCCCTACCAAGCGGCAGATATCATTCTCAAGGAATACATGCAATCAAGCAGGTGAGCTACCTCGTGTTAAAGCCTCGAGGCTTCCTGCTTCAAGGACAGACTCGATCCCCTGGCGGGTTACGGAGGTCTTATCTCCACAGGCTTAACATCCCTACGCCCCGTAGGTACTGTTAACGATGGTGAGGCGATCGGAGTATGCACCTTGTCTACAAGTGTGCGTATTATCCCTCCAATTGCTGTTGTTATCTCTGTCATACCACCTATATAATTCTTAGGGAAACCCCTTGATGCAAATGATGAAAGTGAACACTCACCACCGCCATTCATCACCACGCTGAAGTGGTGGTGCTTTCTTGCTTAGCTACTCGTAATAACTTATTTGCCCTTAGACATGCTCGTTTTAGCGTGAGAATCTGTTTTAAGTCATCATTAAGAGTTAAGCCAACAATTATATTGAATCCATTTTTATGAAGAGTTGTTATTTCGTTGGAAATAGTATTGAAATCCCCGTATAAAGACAGATTTTCAGCGTAATTTCTCAACAAATTATTTGTATCATCAGATTTTTCTAGCTTCGTTAATTCATCGCAATTCAAGTGAGTTAATCCTAAATCACATTGTGCTTTTTTTCTTCTCAAAATATATTCGCAAAGCTTTTTTGTGATACCATTTTCCGAATTTGTATAAAGATACGGTGCGTAAAGCGCAAAATTGAACTCTCTATCGAATTGATTCCTTATTATTTCAGTTTCTTTGACTGATGTCTCTGATTTGAGTACAAAGGGAATATAATTGTATTTATACCCGTTTTCTGAAAGATTTTGAAGAATTGCCAGTGTAGGATTCATGCAGCTTTCAGTTCCGATGAATATGTCTAGACT
>NZ_JAHPYX010000078.1:0-8090 GCF_019058535.1 Candidatus Borrarchaeum sp. | reverse complement strand
TGTAGAATCTGCTGGTAAGGGCAAGATTGCAAATGAAGCAATTCACTTAGGTATCTCTTGCTTAAACGAGAGGGATTACAATAATGCAACGGAACATTTTAAAAAAGCACTTGAAATATACAAAGAAATAAATAGTCTTACAGGACAGGCATATGCCTTACGTTATTTAGGATTGATTTTTAAAAATCAAGGGGACTGGGCAACATCCTTGAAATATAATCAAGATGCACATGAGATATATTCTCAGATTGATCATAGACCTGGTATGGCTGAAACATCTCATAATTCAGGGTTTCTTTATTTTCGATTAAATAAAGTTAACGAAGCTATTTTCGAATTTCACGAAGCTACTAAATTATTTAAAGAACTAAATGATGTATCAAAACTATCAGATGGGCTTGCAAATCTAGGTTTGTTGTATAAAAAGAATGGAGACTTATCAAAGGCTGTAGAAATTTTTCAAGAATGTTATCGAATTGATTTAGAAACCAATGATAAAAAACATCAAGCGCAAGATTTGCAGGATATAGGTCTACTAACTCAGGAATTAGGTGATTATAATAAGTCTTTAGACTGTTTTAAAAAATCTTATGAACTTTATACAGGACTTGACATCCAGACAGGTCAGACTCAACAAGTAGAGAACGTTAAAAACTTACTTCGTGTTATCAAAAAAGAACAGGAAATTACACCCCAATTAAGAAAAAAAATTGATGAAACTAAGCGATTGCTTAAAATAGATTAAAATCAGCTCACTGGTGTCAGCCAGAAGGCAATAACTGCACCAAGCATACTGAACGCCAGTTTTTCTGCATTATCCGAGAATGATCCAATGAAAATGATGTAAAGACTTACAAAGAACACGATAATAGATAAGATTAACTGTAATATCGCCCTGATATCCCTTTTAGGGGAAATAGTTTCTTTTCCTCTCCCATGTCGAAACTCAGATCCTTTTCGTGATCTTCTTGCTAATTTTAGCACATTTATCGTCATTTTTTCTACCTCCGAATGTGACAATTCGCTATCTCAACAATCCCGTTTATAAAACTTTGTTAGCAATAAAGCTATTTTGCCGTACCATTTCTTCACAAAATTTATGAAACATCATTGGAAAGATTTGATAATGAGCAACCAAGTATGAGATTTCAGTCTATTGCAACACTGGTGTTGATGCTATTTTGCTTGTTCGAGATAAAGCTCTTATGCAAGTTCTTTCAGAAATAGATGAATCCTCTGAAATTGCAATCAGTGTTTTATGCACCAAAGAGGGATTTGCTATAGCATATTCAATCAATGCGGAAAATGCACCTGATATCGATCTACTTACTCCTCTAGCTGCTGTTATTCATGCGACAGCGAATAAAGCAATAGAAGAACTACATGCAGGTTATCATCAAACCTCAATAATTGAAAGTAGCAAAGGAACGGTGCTTATCCGGGATATTATTGATGAAATAATGCTTTGCTGTTACATTCCAAAACCGCAACAAGAACGTCAAGTCAGAATTCGTACTTATATGCTTGGTGTGGCTCTAGATACGATGGAAAGAATCGCTACAAAGATCCGTAGATATTTGATTTCTTTAAGAAAACCTTACGATGAATAATAAGGTATGAAAGTCTATTTTTTTTGGAATTTGAATTTTTCAAATCTAGTAAGAAAAGTAGAAATTAGGCAAAAAACGCCTGAGATTTTTCTGAGGTTGCAAAAATCACCTAAATGAAAGCCCAGATTAATATGTACAAGTATAGTATTTTTAGGTGATGCAAATGCAAGATGAATTAAATTCGATAGAAGAAAATGAAGTTTTGGATAAAACAATTTCACTAAAAATAAATAATAAAATTGTTTGCGCGTTTGCCAGTAATACTCCTTTAAGTATTTCAGAAGCGATCCAATATACTGTTGACGAAGATTATCAGGAAAACAGACTTTATCTCGATTTTATGACCCATGAATTAGGAAAAGAAGTGCTAATCAAGCGATATGAGTTTTTCCTCCAAAATATGGAAGATTTGGCTGGCAAAACCTTCAGCATTTTTCTTGATATCAATATATATCGTGTTGTATTCCTAGCTATAATAGAAGGTGAATTAGACCAGGAAGTTAGTTATTCAAATATAATATATAGGTTTGATAGTTCCCAGATACCCTCTGAAAAGAATGATGTAGTCATAGAAGTTCAGAAAGGTGCTACAGTTTTTGAACGTGGTTTTGTGACATCGGGAAGGGTAACACCAGGAAATAATCGATTTATCAGTTCATGTGATTTCTGTGGCAAATTCTTCATGTTTCGGATGTTTCATGTCGGCTTTTCAGATGTCGATTATTACTACTGTGATCGCTGTACTAATTATCTGGCTGTGTCCTTATTCGATCAAAAGTATGATAGATTGTTAGATAAGCTATCTGCGAAGCGAATTTCACCTTTCAGTCAACCCTATGATTTTTCAGATTATGATATTCAGCTCAATCTTGAGAATTATCAGCTAATTGAAGATCACTTCGTTCCATGTACTTGTGGAGGTCAATTCAAGTATTTGGCAAACTGCCTTTGTCCATACTGCAAAAGTCCCTATGTTGACTTCTTTAACGATATATTTAGAAAGGCTGACCATTATTATGTTGTTGAAATGGTCGTTCCAAAAGCAGAATCCTTTTATGGTGAAAAGTATTGGAAAGATTATGAAGAGGATGATTAAATAGGGTGAACTGTCCATAACTTAAGTGAGTGGGTTTCTTGAGGTGGTTTTATGAACTACCACTCTTCAAGAAGAGTGTCTTCCCGTGTTATAGACGACATGCAGCGTCTCGAAGATATAAAAAAAGTAAAACTAGTGATTAAAAAGAATTATCCAGAATTAGAGAAAGTGTATCAGCTATTTGATGTAGTGGATACAAATGCAGATATTTGTATCTCAGTTGGTGGTGATGGTACACTTTTAACAGCGGTTAATGAATTCGATGGACCTGTACTTCCAATTGGAGGGAGATCAGAAACAAGTTTAGGATTTTATGCTGATTTTAGAGTGCAGGACTTGGATATCGCATTAGAACAACTTCTTCAAGGTCATACCATCGAAGAATATCGAAAAATAGGATTTGAATTTAAAGAAGAAACACATTTCGCTCTGAATGAAGTTCGTATCTTCAGAGGAGATAGTCCCTCCAGCATACATTTCGGTCTCTATGTAAAGAACGAAGGTAAAACTGAAAGATTTTATCCTCGTGATGTAAAGGCTGATGGCTTAATTTTTGCAACACCAGTGGGATCAACAGCATATAACTTCAATGTATATGGTCCTATCGTTCACAAAGGAGACGTTATGATAATTTCACCCATCTCAGCTCGTGTTCCTCCAATAGTCACAAATGATAGATTTTTCGTAAAAATAACAAAAAACAAAGGTTACTTAGAGTACGATCATTTAGTTCACTGTAAAATAAATGAAGGAGACAGTTTATCAGTTGCCCTTTCTGATAAATATGCCCACATTATTAGATTGAAAGAACGAGAACCTTTCTATCAAAAATTAGAACGCCTGAGTAGGTTCGTTATGTTTTAATTTTGAGTATTTCTAGACTTCTTTTGAAAATAATTAATTGGGATTATTTCTTAAAGTTCAAAGGTCACTCTTCTATTTTCATAACATATTCACAATAAGAATCTCCCGCACACATTGATCTAGGTCGTTCAAAAGTTGCCTTTGGATTTATAGTATTAATAACAATATTTGTGAAGATTTTGCACCAATCGCTAATATCTTTATGCTCTGTTTTAAACGGCCACTGAGTGATTTCAGATCTAGCGAATGTTTGAGATTGCAAAAGACTAGTACCTTCAATCCCGCAGAGCTCCCACCAGATGTCCCACCAATCAATTATTGTTTCAATATCGTTTCCCTCTAGTTTGAAAGTGGTTAGAAGGAAATTTGTGAAATGTTTTACACGATCACCCAGTTTCTGGACTCTTTCAAAAATTTTGAGTGTTGTAGCAGCTCCACATTCCTCTCGAACCGCATATAACCATCCTTTCCATCCAGCTGAATATGCTGCCATAGCAAATTTGTATTTTAGTTCCCAAGGTATCAACCTTTTCTTAGCCATAGCCTCCTCTTCCAAAATTTAAGTAGAAGACCCTAAAGGTTTACTCTTCTATTATCCAAACGTATTCGCAATAGGGATCCCTGGCACACATGCCTTTAGGTCGCTCACAAGTAGCTTTTGGATTTATGGTCTTAGCATTAATATCGCAGAAGATTAAAGCCCAATCGCTAATATCTTTAGGCTCTGTTTTGTACGGACACTTGGTGATTTTATTTCTCAAGCATGTTTTAGACTGCTCAAGCCAAGTACCTTCAATCCCAATAAGTTCCCACCAGATTTCCCACCACTTCCTAATAGTTTCAATATCGTTTCCCTCTAAATTGAAGATGTTTAGAAGTGTTTGTGTACCTTTCTTTGCTCTATCATCCATAGTGCTAATTCTTTCATAGATTTCAAGTGCTGCATCGGCACCATATTTCTCGCGAATCGCATAATGGTAAGCTTTGAGATAGGCTGCCCAACCTCCCATAGCAAATTTGTATTTTAGTTCCCAAGGTATAACTCTTTTCTTAGTCATAGTCTCCTCAGCGCCCTTTATCGGGGTACTTTCTTCTATTTTCCACACATATTCGCAATATGAATCTCCGGCACACATGGCTTTAGGCCGTTCAAAGACAGCCTTTGGATTTATGGCTTTAGTAATAAGTTTTGCACGGATTATGGACCAACCGCTGATATCTTTTGGCACTGTTGTAGTCGGACACTTAGTGACTTTAACTCTACAGATTGTTTTAGACCACTCAAGTATAGTACCTTCCGTCCCAGTGAGTTCATGCCAGATGTCCCACCACCTCCCTATTGTTTCAGCATCGTTTCCCTCTAGCTCGAAGACCTTTAGAACGGCATTGGTAAAACTCTTAATTCTATCATCCATTTTGCACGTTCTTTCATAGATTTCGAGTGCAGCATCAGCACCATATTTCTCGCGGATCGCATAATGGTATGCTTTGAGATAGGCTGTCCAACCTCCCATAGCAAATTTGTATTTGAATTCCCATGGTATTGCCATTTTCTTAGCCATGGTCTCCTCCCCCAAATTTTGGCAGAATGCCTAAAAGCTTTAATTTTCTCTAAATTCAACATTTTGGGTTTTGAGTATTACTCAGTAGCTGTTTCTTTATAAATGAGTTACATGAAACCAGAATTTTTAGTTGAAATATCAACGTTAAAGTGTTTTACCGCAGAGATTGAAGAATAAAACAGCATGAAATCATTCATCAGGTTGTAGATATAAATGTTTCGGCGTTTTGAGATCAGAAGTTGAAAATTGAGCCTCTGAATTGATGAAGGTTGAATTGGTGGAGATCGGTAGTCTCAAACACGGTTTCACAAAAAAGCCTTATTTGAAGGAAATAAGTGGTAATCACATTGGAACGAATCGCGATTACTTAAAATAGGCATTCATACAAATATAATGGAAAACGAAAAAACCGTAAGAGGTCTGTTTTTTGAGCGAGAAATGTCGGTATGGACGGGACTCAGAGGTCGTTTATTATGATCTTGAAAGCAAAGAAATCCAGTATAAGTGCCCGAGAGATGCCGAAATAGATGGTTTTTGCATGTTTCATAAAAAGGGGTATTGGAAGCACAATAAGGAAAATGAGGAAAGAGTTAGGAAGGCATTCAAGAATGAATTAAAGAATACAGGTCCTAGAAAAGAGTTATTGTGCATAGGATATCACCTGCCGGACATACAAGTAAGGGATGCGATAAAGGAGATACGAGGGTTTGTTAGTTTTAAGGACACACTATTCCAATCGGTTGATTTTGAAGGCGTAACATTTCAGGAACGAGCAGACTTCCGCAAGACTACATTTCAGGAACGAGCAGACTTCCGTAGGGCGATATTTCAGCATTGGGCAGACTTCCGTGGGGCGACATTTCAGCAACCAGCAAACTTCTGGGAGGTGATATTTCAGCAATCAGCAGACTTCAGCGAGGTGACATTTCAGCATTGGGCAGCCTTCTGGGATGCTATATTTCAGGGACTAGTTGTCTTCAGCGTGTCGACATTTCAGCATTGGGCAGATTTCAAAGGGGCGGTATTTCAGCAACAGGCAGGCTTTTGGCATGCTACATTTCAGCAGGAGGCAGACTTCAGCGAAGCAATATTTGAAAAACAGGTAACATTCTTTAAGGCGAGATTTCAGCAAAAAATAGACTTCAGCCGTGCAACCTTCAAAGGACCTGCGTTATTCGAAGGTGTTGAATTCATACCAGACATTGACATTCCCCGCGACAATGAAAACGTTTTCATAAATTTTAGAAGGATCAAATTCGGTCAGCCTGAAGAGATCGTCTTCGACAGCTGTGACCTTAGTTATGTGTCCTTTATTCATACCGATATAAGCCGGGTCAATTTCAGGAATATCACATGGCCTAGACCAACGGATTGGAAACCTGATAACTTCAACAAGCGTATATCACGCTTTAGCAAGATGGATGCCTATACACTTATCGATGATGAGTTACTCGAAAGGACAAAGAACGGCATTGAGCCACATAAAGACGACCAAGATTTAACAATTGAGAACGTTTTAACCGTTTACAGGATGTTACGGGAGAACTATGAATACAATGTCAATTATGAGACTGCTGGTAGGTTTTTTGTGGGAGAAATGGAGGCTAGGAGGCGCAACTCTGACTCACATTCTGAGAAAATCATTCTTGGACTATATAAACTCTTATCGCTTTATGGACAAAGTTATAACAGACCGCTTTATGTTCTATTCGGTTTAATAGCATGGTTTGCCTTTTTGCGAGGATTAATTTTGTTCTTTCAAGGCATAGGACCACTCGATGTTGCGCTGGAGGTCATCTTAGAATCGTTTGCAGTATCTTTACAGATTAAGGGAACGGAAGGGATAGACATAATTCAACGGATCTTAAGCATACCATTATTAGTGTTATTTGGGCTAGCCCTTAGGAGACGCTTTGAAAGGAGATTCAGACATTAAAAGTAGATTTAGTAATCAAATTCTGAAATCTGCTTCTCTGGAAATCAGAAAATAAATCGTTAATGATTAAAGTTCCTATTTGTTGAAATGTAAAATGGAAAGAGAAGAATTATCTTATTGGAAAAGAATATATATCGACATAATACAAACTGAGAATTGTGATAGTATGTCTCTTGATGCCGAAAAGGCATTTAATAAGATAAAAGAATATCTCGCTGAATTAGATAGGCTAAAAAACTTGGACTATATAAAAGGATGCAAGGAAATCGACCTGTTAGATCAAAAAATCAAGAATCTCGTCCGAATGATAGATCCAAATAAATTAACAGAATACAAATTTCTTTTTAATACTAATATTTATGATCTTCTTCGGAATAATAATGAAAGACAAGAACAGTATCTTAACGATCTGAAAAAAATAGAAAATTACCTACTCGCATTGACTGATCACATTGACTTGAGAAGTGATCTAGAGGATAAACCAACCAAGCTAGTTAAACTAGAAGAAAAGATTATAAAATTAGATTCTGAAGCAAAAAGACGCGAAGGGGTTGTAAAAACGAAAGAGACAGGAGCGACAATAGAATTAATTGAATCTATGAGAAAGGAGTTAAAATATAAAAATGAGGTAATAAATCAGCTTAGAAATGAATTAAAGAACATTCATGATATACAAAATATGCAAAAGGATATTAGAGAACTTAAGAAGGACATCAAAGAAATCAAAGACCTTTTATCAAAGAACTCAAGATAAAGAGTTAAATTACCAAGTATTTCTGAAATAATTTGTTGAAAATAATCAATAAGGTGCGAAGATCATGTCATTTATAGTTAAAGAAAGTATTAGAATAAGTCCCTTGACCAATGCAGTCATATCTGCAATTATATTTGAGTTCAAAGTAGAAACAAATGATTTCGAAATAATAAATTCAGTTGATGGGATGCTAGTATCTAAAGACGAGAAAGTCTTATCATATCTAGTAGAATCGGATCCTCTTGTCAGCAGATCGCCAGAGTATTCT